>RFPF01000088.1 GCA_009926295.1 Planctomycetia bacterium | reverse complement strand
CAGGCAGCCACCGCCCCGACGACGAGCCACGCGGCGACACACGGGAAGAAACGGACTGCATTCATGGATTCCGCTCCCAGGATCGGGCGATCGGTGTTTTTAAGACGCATTTACAAAACCCTCAGTAGCGTAACCCATTCTTTCGCAGATGCACCAGTGGCGCTCGGTCGCCACCCGAGGCGGCGCCGGTGACACGGGCCACCACCACCACGTGGTCACCGGCTGCGGGCGCGGTGGCCGGCGCGAGCGGCACGCATTCGAGCCAGGCGGCGGCGTCGGTGAGCACCGCCGCACCGCACGGAGCGGCACGAAGGGCGAGCCCCGCGAACGGGTCGTCGCCGGGAGCAGGCGGCCTGCCGAACCGCGCGAGAAGGTGCCGTTGGTCTTCGGCCAGAACGTTCACGACGAACGGGTCGCCGGCCTGGATCGCCGCCAACAGATCCCGACCCGGGGCGACCGCGACGGTGACGACCGGCGGCACGAAGCCTGCCTGCATCACCCAGCTCGCCAGCATCCCCCGGTCGTGTGTGCCCTGCCGCCACGTCACGATGAACAGTCCGCTTGGAATGCGTCCCAACGCGGTGGCGATGCCTTCGGGCGGTGCCGCGGCAGCGGCGGCGGCATTCTCGGGAGAGGGCTGCGGCTGGGTCATGTACGCGTCTTCACGGGGCGTGGCGAGGTGGGGAGGTCCGAGGGGCTGCGCGGTTGCCCGGCTTTCAGGAAACCGCGGTGTTTTCGCATCGCGTTCGAGCATCATGCACGGGGATGGGCCGCCGATGCCGATCTGTGTGTGTCGGTGGCGGGCTCGTTCCCTACAGTGTCCGCGAAGAGTGTCGCAGCGTCCACGAGGGCGTGCAACCGCCCGCGCCCGTCCGCCTTCCGAACCCGATGCGCCCCCTCATCTTCGCCATCGTCGCGGTGCTGTCGGGTGCGATGTTCGGCGCGGCGCCCGCCCGCGGGCAGCAGGCGGCCCCGGCCTACAGGCTGCCGTCGCCCGGAGCCGTCGTGCCCGGCGATCCGCTCGCCGAGCCGCAGGTGCGGACGCTGCCGCCGACCAGCCCCCAGGGGCCGGTGATCCTCGACGTGCCCTACGAGGAGATGCCGTCGTGCACCGACGACTGTCTGGTCCCCAACGGCCGCTTCCCCGAATGCTTCACCGATCTCTGGGCGCCGCAGCCCTGGTTCTGGCAGCTGCTGCCCAACAACCTCATCTACACCAGCTATCTCGCGGGGCCCAAGGAGCCGCGCATCGGAAGCGTCATGTACCAGGCGACGAATCCCGACGTGTTCGTGCCGAGCCAGCGCGAGGGCACGCTCTGGGACACGACACTCGGCGGCCGGGCGTCGATCCTGCGCTACGGCTCGGACCCCGTCGTCCACCCGCAGGGCTTCGAGGTGCAGATCGAAGGCGCTGCCTTCGTGCGGCTCGATCCGAACAACGACCGCGATCTGCGGTCGGCCGACTATCGCTTCGGAGTGCCTCTCGTCTACGGCGTGGGCCGCTGGCAGACGAAGCTCGCGTATTACCACAACAGCGCCCATCTCGGTGACGAGGCGATGCTCAGGTACCCGTGGTTTCCCCGGGTGAACTACGTCCGCGACTGCATCGTTTGGGGCAACTCGTGGTATCCCCTCGACTGGATGCGGCTCTACGGCGAGGTCGGCTGGGCCTTCTACAACGCCGGCGGCTCGGAGCCGTGGGAGTTCCAGTTTGGCACGGAACTCATCCAGGCCCGGCCCACCGGCGCGCTCGGAGCCCCGTTTCTCGCCGTCAACGGGATGAGCCGGCAGGAGCTCGACTGGGGCGGCAACATCTGCGTGCAGACCGGCTGGGCGTGGCGCGGGCGGCGCAGCGAAAAACTGCTGCGGCTGGGATTCGAATATCTCTACGGGTCCGACCCGCAGTACGAGTTCGTGTTCTACAACCAGAACCGCTACGGCTTCGGCATCTGGTATGACTTCTGAGCCGAGCGGCTGGCGGGCCATCCGTGGCCCCGGCGGCCCTCCCGCCCGCCGGCACATGCCATTTGCCTTGGAGGAGCCTGCCCGCATGCCGCTGCTGGCCATCGAGACGACGTGCGACGAGACCGCCGCGGCGGTGATCACCCGCGGCCGCTCCGTGCTTGCGAGCGTCGTCGCCAGCCAGGACGCGTTGCACGCCCGCTGGCGGGGCGTCGTGCCCGAGGTTGCGTCGCGGGCCCACGTGGAGCGGATCGTGCCGGTCATCGACGAGGCCATGTCCCGGGCGGGGATCGCACGTCGCGACCTCGAGGCGGTCGCCGTCGCCGTGAGGCCGGGGCTGGTCGGCTCGCTGCTCGTCGGGCTCGCTGCGGCCAAGGGCATCGCTGCCGCCCTCAGCGTGCCGCTCGTGGGCTACGACCACGTCGCGGCCCATCTCTACGCCTGCCGTCTCGCCCGCCCGGAGCCCATCCGTGACCCGTGCGTGGGCCTGGTCGCCAGCGGAGGACATACATCGCTGTTTCTCGTTCGGTCGCCGCTCGACCTCGAGCGACTCGGCGGCACGATCGACGACGCCGCCGGCGAGGCTTTCGACAAGGCCGCGAGCCTGCTCGGCCTCGGTTATCCAGGCGGCCCGTGGATCGAGCGTGCGGCGGCGGGCGGCGATCCGCGGGCCCATCGGCTGCCGCGTCCGCTCGCGGGCGATCGTGATCGGCTCGATTTCAGTTTCAGCGGCCTCAAGACCGCGCTCCGCTACCTCGTGCGCCCGCCCGGCGCGCCGGCCGACACGCCACCCCCGACCGGCCGGCGGCTCGCCGATCTGGCCGCGTCGTTCCAGCAGGCGGCCGTCGATTCGATCGTGGCGAAGATCGACCTGGCCCTCGCCCGCACCGGCTGCCGCACGCTGCTGGTGGGAGGGGGCGTCACGGCGAATGCGCTGCTGCGGGCCACGCTCGAGGCCCTCGCCCACGACCGCGGCGTCGCGGTGGCGATCCCGCCGAGGGAACTCTGCACCGACAACGCGGCGATGGGCGCGATCGCGTGGGAGCGGATCGAACGCGGCGACGACGACGGCCTCGACCTCGACGTCCGCCCCGGCACCGACCGCCGCCGGACGTGAAGCCTCTGCCGCGCCGGCACATCCCTTCGGCCCTGCTTCGGCTTGCGCGAGGCTCGCCTCGAGGGCGAGCCATCGCGGCTCGGGGCAACCTTGGCTTGCCTCGCAGCCGCGCACGCCCGCAGGGGCCATGGATGGCCCTGCGGGCGTGAAGTTAGAACGACGAGAATTGCTCGAACTCGTCGTAGGGACGGTGCTCGAGGTTGACGAATCGCGTGAACTCCTGCTGCCAGAGAAGCTTCACGTCGTCGGTCGGTCCGTTGCGCTGCTTCGCCACGATGATCTCCGCCTGTCCCTTGACCCGCTCCCGGTCCTCGTCGGTCGTCTGGTAGTACTCCTCGCGGTGGACGAACATCACGACGTCGGCATCCTGCTCGATCGCGCCCGATTCACGGAGGTGGCTGAGGCGGGGCTTGTTGTCGCGCGACATCTCCGCCTGGCGGTTGAGCTGGGCCAGGCAGAGCACCGGGATGTCGAGTTCTCGGGCCATCATCTTCAGCCGCCGGGCGATGCGGGCCACCTGCTCCTGGCGCGGGTCGCGCGGATTGTCGGGCTCGATGAGCTGCAGGTAGTCGATCACGACGAGCGCCAGTCCCTCGCGCCTCTTGAGGCGGCGGGCGACGGCCGCGATCTCCGTGAGCGTGCGGCCGGGCGTGTCGTCGATGAACAGCGGCGCCTTGCTGATCTCCGCCGATTTCGCGACGAGCCGCCGGCGGTCCTCCTGCGAGATCGTGCCGTTGCGGAGCCGGTGTCCATTGACCTGGGCGGCGGAGCAGAGGAGCCGATCGGCGAGTTCGAGGCCGGCCATTTCGAGGCTCACGAACAGCGCCGGCTTGCGTGTCGCGATGGCCACGTGCTCCGCGATGTTCATCGCGAAGGCGGTCTTTCCCATGCTCGGCCGCGCGGCGAGGATGATCAGCTCGGAGTTGTGCAGTCCCCCGCACAGGGAGTCGAGCTGGGTGAACCCGGTTTCCACGCCCCCGAGCACCTGCTCGTGCTTCATGCGGGCGTCCATCCGCACCATCACCTCCTCGAGCACGGCGTCGATCGGCTTCGCCTCGGCCGAGCTGCGGTGTTCGAGGATCTCGAAGATCTTCGATTCCGCGCGGGCCAGCAGTTCCCGGGGCTCGTCGGGGGAGTCGTAGGCGTCACGAAGAATGTCGGTGCTGGCGTCGATCAGGGATCGGAGCATCGACTTGTCGCGCACGATCCTGGCGTAGTGTGCGGCGTGTGCGGCGTGGGGAACGGCCTGGACGATGTCGGCCATCGCGCCCGCTCCGCCGATGCGGTCCAGGTCTCCTTTCGTTCGGAGCCGTTCGAGGATGATGGTCGCGTCGATCCGCTTGCCGCCGTCGTGCAGCTCGAGCATGTGACGGTAGAGGATCTGGTGCGACTCGTCGTGGAAGTCGTCGGGGCGAACGACGAGCGCCACGTCGTCGCACACGTCCTGCTTCAGCAGGATGCTGCCGAGCACGGCCCGCTCGGCATCGACGTTGGCCGGACGGTCGCGGCCGTCGAGGGGCGGTGCGGCGATAGGCCCCGAGTCTTCGCGCTGCCGCCGGGGTCCGCGCCTGCCGGTCTCGCGTGCACCCGCCTCCCGAGACGAAGCCATCGCTCGAGCCTCCCTGCCACGGATGTGTCGATCTCCAACCCCGAATCGCCTACTTCGCGCCGCCGTCGCCGCTGGCCGGCACCACCCACACCTTGAGGTCGCCCTCGACCTCTGCCGCGAGCCGCACCTTCACGGTGTAGAGCCCGACCTCCTTGAGGGGGCCCTGCAGCACGATCTGATCCGGTGAAACCATCAGATCCTGTTGCTTGAGCGACCGCGAGATTTCCGTCGCGCCGACGGAGCCGTAGAGATGCCCCTCGTCGTTGGCGTTGGCCTCGATGGTGACGCTCGTCCGTGCCAGTTCCGCCAGCAGGCCACGCAGGCCCGCCATCCGCTCCCGGGCGATCTCCTCGAGTTTCGCCCGATGCTTCTCCACCATCCGCTTGTGGTGTTCCGTGGCCACCGTGGCGAGCCCCTGCGGGAGCAGATAGTTCGCCGCGTAGCCGCGTTTGACCTCCACCACGTCGCCCTGTTTGCCGAGGTGCTCCACGTTGTGGATGAGCAGCAGTTCGATCCCGCCCCGCCTGCCCTTCGGCAGATGGACGGCACGGTTGGCTGCGACGGACGGCGGTTCCTTGGTGGGCATGGGAGTCTCCTGGACGTGGAATGGGCCTGTCGGGATGTCAGAAAGGGATGTCGTCCTCGGAGCCCATCGGGGCCGAGGCCTCACTGCCGGAGCGGGGGGGATCGTAGTCGTCGGGCGTGAAATCATCGGTGGGCGGTCCGCCGGCCCTGGCCGCCGGCCGCGCCTTGCCGCGTGGGCCATCGCCGCCGCTTCCGGAGCGGGAGCCCAGCAGTTGCATCCTTTCACCCACGACGCGGAGCTTGGAATTCTTCTTGCCGTCCTTTTCCCAGGTGTCGAGTTTCAGCCTGCCCTCGATCATGAGCGGCGACCCCTTGGTGACGTATTCACCCGCGATCTCCGCCGTCCGACCCCAGAGGGTGACGTCGACGAAGGTCGTCTCCTCCACCCATTCGCCGCTTGCATTCTTCCGACGGTCGTTGACCGCCAGGCCGATGTCGGTGACCGCCGTGCCGCTCGATATGTAGCGCAATTCGGGGTCGCGGGTCACGTTGCCGAGCAGAATCACCCTGTTGAAGCTGGCCATCGGATCATCCTCCTTGCTCTTGCCTCAGGAACTGAACTTCTGTACAACTCCGTGAATCATACCGGACCGCGCGGTGGCGTGCAACGTCCGCGGTCGTGGTCACTCCGCGGCCGCCGGGGTCCCCCGGCGTTGGGACGTGTCTCCGGCCAGCGCGTGCTGCACGAGGGCGTCGGCGATCCTCGGATCCACCTTCAGGATCAACTTGCGGACGATGTCGTCATTGATCTCGCACTGCCGCTCCAGCGGGGCGATGCCGTCGCCGGCCATCTTGAAGTACGTGAGCCAGTAAATGCCCTTCTTCAGCCCGTTGATGGGGTAGGCGAGTTTGCGCTCGTCCCAGAGCCGCGATGCGAGCACGGTGCCGCCATTCTGGGCGACCATGTCGGAAATCTGCTGGCTCGTCGCGGCCGGGTCGCGGGCGTACTTCGAGGGGTCGAGGATGAACATGCCCTCGTACACGTGGGTCTGCTTGGCGGCCATCTCGTCGCTGCTCCTTGGGTTCAGGGGTCGGAGGTTGGATTCTGTTGTTCGGTTCGTTCAGTTGTAGCGGTTCATCGCCGCCTCGATGCCGACCGCCACCCACTCCTCGGCGGCGTCGGCGGCCCGCTCGAGCGCGACGTTCACGGCCTCACGTTCGGCCTTCGAGAACCGTCCGAGCACGAAGTCGGCCGTCTTCCAGCCGGTTGCGACCGGCCCGATGCCGATCCGCAGGCGCGGGATGTCGTTCGAGCCCAGTCTCGCGAGCACGTCGGAGAGCCCGTTTTGCCCGCCCGCCGAGCCGCCCGCCCTGAGGCGGATCGTGTCGACCGGCAGTTGGAAGTCGTCGCAGAGCACCAGGATGTCTTCATGATCGATCTTGTAGAAGTCGCGGGCCGCGAGGACGCTCGCACCGCTCAGGTTCATCCACGTGAGGGGCCACACCAGCAGGACCGACTGGCCGCGGATCGTGACCTGGGCCGTCTCGCCCTGGAACCGTGCCCGACGAACGGGCGAGCCGCACCGTCGGGCGAGAATTTCCAGCGCCTCGAAACCGACGTTGTGCCGCGTGCCCTCGTAGGCCCGACCCGGGTTGCCAAGCCCCGCGATGAGTCTCACGTGTACGTCCGGGACCGGAGCCGGCGGATCCGCACTCAGGCGGCCATCAGCCCTCGGTCGCTTCTCCCTCTCCTTCCTCGGCCGGCTTGCGGCCGATCAATTCGGGTTCGGCGGCCCCGGCACCGACGGCGGTCTCCTCGGTCTTCTTCCCGGGGAGCGTGCAGCTGACGATCGTTTCATCACCCTCGTGCACCACCTTGGCGCCCTTGGGCAGTTCGAGGTCGTGCGCCTTGATCGTTCCGCCCAGTTCGAGGCCGCCGACCTGGGCGTGAATCCTCTCGGGGATCGTGTCGGGGGTGCACTCGATCTCGATCTCGTGGACGAGCAGGGTGATGATGCCACCCGCACGGTGGCCGGGAGCCTCGCCCTTGAGGTCGATCGGAACCTTGACCTTGATGCGGTCAGACTTGCTCACGCGGAGCAGGTCGATGTGGATCGGCTCGACGCCGTATGTGTCCCACTGCAGTTCGCGGACGAGGGCGCTCTCCTTCACGGCTCCCTGGAGGTCGACGATGCGGCTGCCATGGCGGATCACCGCCTGAACCGCCTCCCGCTTGGCGGCCAGTTCCACACACTTCTCGCCGTGGCCATAAAGGATGGCGGGCACGAGGCCCTGGCGACGGAGCCGGCGGCTCTCGCGGGATCCGTTGGCCCGGCGGGGGATGACTTCGAGCGAGTCGCTCATGGGAACTCCTTGATTCGAGCCCGGTATTCTGCCACGCCCGGCCCGTTTCGCAAGCCAAGCCCCGCCCGGCCGCAAAACCCTGCGTAGGACAGGCTTCAGCCTGTCGTGTCCGCCGTGGCACGCCTTCGCCCTCCAGGCTTCGGCTCACTCGGATTTGCCTGCGCTGCGCCATCCATGGCTCCGCTGGTCAAATGCGCCGTCTCCGGGACACGGGAAGCCCGAAGCCGTTGCGCCTACTGGAACATCATCGACACCGACTCGTTGCGGTGAATCCGCTTGATGGCCTGGCCGAGGAGGCTGGCCACCGAGAGGACGGTGATGTTCGGCAGCATTTTGCCTGGCGTGAGCGGGATCGAGTCGGTGATGATGATTCCGGCGAACGGGGCGGAACGGAGCCGCTCGATCGCGGGGCCCACCAGCAGGCCGTGCGTGGCCGCCGCGTAGATCGCCTTGGCGCCATGGGCATGGATCACCTCGGCTGCCGAGCAGATCGAGCCCGCGGTGCTGATCATGTCGTCGAACATGAGCGCCACCTTCCCTTCGACCGTCGCACCGATGACGTTGGCGCTCTTCGTGGTCTCGGCGGAAATGCGGCGCTTGTCGATGATCGCGAGCGGCGCACCGAATCGGTTGGCGTGCCCGAGGGCCCGCTTGATGCCCCCCACGTCGGCGCTCACCACGACGATTTCGTCGGGCTTGAGATCGAGCGTCTGGAAGTGGTTGTTGAGGACCGGGGCGGCGTACAGATGGTCCACGGGCACGTCGAAGAAGCCCTGGATCTGGGCGGCGTGGAGGTCCATGGCGAGCACGCGGTCGGCACCGGCTCGGGTGATCAGGTTCGCCACCAGCTTGGCGGTGATCGGCACGCGTCCGGCGTCCTTGCGGTCCTGTCGGGCGTAGCCGAAGTAGGGAATCACAGCCGTGAGCCGGTAGGAACTGGCCCGCTTGAAGCTGTCGATCATCACGAGCAGTTCCATGATGTGCTCGTTCACCGGCGGGCTCGTCGGCTGCACGATGAACACGTCGCGGCCACGCACGTCCTCGTCGATCTTGCAGGAGATCTCGCCGTCGGGGAATCTGCCGAGCGAGATCTTGCCCATCGGCAGGTTGAGATACCTGCAGATGTCCTGGGTGAGCGGCTCGTTCGCCGGGCCGGCGAAGATCTTGAGATCGTTCATGGCACCACTGTGACCGTCGCGCCGCGGTTCTTCAAGGCCACGGCCACCTCCGCGAGTTGGGCGGGGGTGTTCACGGAGAGCGTCTCGCTGGCGGCGAGGCAGGCGACGGCGTCCACCACCCGCCCGTCGCGCAGGAGCATGCCGGGGCAGTCGGTGACGTAGTACTCGCCGGCGGCGTTGTCGGGCCGGAGCCGGCCCAGCGCCGCGAGGAGGTCGCGGGCCTCGAACACGTACGTGCTCATGTTCACCTCGCGGATGGCGCGTTCGGCCGGGGTGGCCTCCTTCTCCTCCACGATCCGTTCGAACCGCCCCGCCGCGTCGCGCACCACCCTCCCGAGGCCGGTCGCGTCGGCGGCGACGGCCGTGCCGAGGAGGCACGACGCGCCCCGTGCGGCCCAGGCTTCGAGGAGCCCGGTCACGCTCTCAGGCCGCAGCATCGGGGAGTCGCCGCACACGATGACGACCGGACGCCGGACATCCGGAGCGTCGCCCGCGATGCGGCGCTCGATGGCGGCGGCGGCCGCCGCCACGGCGTCGCCAGTGCCGCGCTGCTCGCGCTGCAGGGCGAACGACACGCCAGGCATGCCGGCGAGGGCACGTTCGACGAGTTCGGCGCCGTGGCCCACCACGACGATCCGGTCGCGGATGCCGGCGGCCGCGAGCGCCTCGAGCACCCACGCGACCAGCGGCTTGCCTGCAGCCTCGTACAGCACCTTCGGCAAATCGCCCCCCATGCGCGAGCCTTTGCCCGCAGCGAGGACCACGGCGATCGGCGAACCTGGCATGTGCGGGTTTTTGTACACTTCGCAGCCACAGGAGAAAGCCGGCATGGCGATCAGGACCGTGAGCATAACCGACGAGGTGGACGAGTCTGCGGGGCCGCTCGCGGTGCGGGCCCGGCGGCTGAGGGGCGGCCGCAGCGAGGGCGTGCTCGCCGTGGAGGTCGTCGCCGGATCCAACCGGGTGATCCTGCTGCCGGATCGCGGTCTGGGTGTGTGGCGGATGACGGTCGGCGATGTCGAACTCGGCTGGCGTTCGCCCGTGCAGGGGCCGGTGCACCCCCGGTTCGTGCCACTTGGCGAGCCCTCGGGCCTCGGCTGGCTCGACGGCTTCGACGAGCTCGTGGCCCGCTGCGGGCTGGTGAGCAACGGCGCGCCGGAGTTCGAGCCGGGCGGCCGGCTGAAGCACGGGCTCCATGGCCGGATCGCCAATCTTCCGGCCCGCGGCGTGGTCGCGATGCTCGACGAGTCGGCCGGCACCGTGGCGGTCGCCGGGAGCGTCGACGAAGCGAGGTTCCTGTGCCACGCGCTGCGGATGACGACGACGTTCACGCTCGCGGCGGGCCGGCCGCGGCTCGCCTGGACCGACACCGTCGAAAACCTCTCGGATCGCCCGGCCTCGGTCCAGATGCTGTACCACGTGAATCTCGGGCCGCCGCTGCTCGGGGCCGGCGCGGAGGTGGTCGTGCCGCTCGCCGAACTCGCCCCGCGCGGCGCCGCGGCCGTGCCCGACGTGCCGACATGGAACTGCTTCGCGCCGCCGCAGCCCGGCCGGGGCGAGGAAGTGCACTTCATGAAACTCGTGCCCGATGCCGCGGGGCGGGCGACGGCGCTGCTCGTGGCCCCCGACGGCGGCCAGGCCGCGAGCCTCTCGTGGCGGGCGGCGGAACTGCCCTGCTTCACGCTCTGGAAGAACCAGGGGGGCCTGGCCGACGGCTACGTCACCGGCCTCGAGCCGGGGACGAACTACCCCAACCCCCGGTCGTTCGAGGAGCGGCATGGCCGCGTCGTGACGCTCGCTCCCCATGGGGGCATCACGTTCGACCTCGC
>RFPF01000087.1 GCA_009926295.1 Planctomycetia bacterium | reverse complement strand
ACGAGCCTCCCGTGACCAGCGCCCGCTGGCCCCGGAGGATTCGCCGCCGCGGCCGGCTATCTCGGCACCGCGGCCGGTGCGGGGACGGCGGCATGTGGGATTCCCTCGGTGGTGGACGGTCGCGGCGGGGCCCGGTCGCGGATCACCGCGTCGTGTGGGTCGATCCGGCCCAGGCATTCCGCCGGGATGCGGCAGTGGATCGTCATGCGGTCGGCGGTGAAGTGCCGCGACAGCACCTCGCCGTGTGCGGCGAGCCAGGCGAGCAGCCGGCCGTTGCCGGGATCGGTCTCGACGTCGACGTCCCGGAACTCCCGCCCGAGGTGGTCGCTGACGGCCTGCGCGAGCGTGGCGAGGCCGGCACCGCCCCGCGCCGAGATGGCCAGGGCGTGGGGATAGCGGCCGAGGACGTGGTCGCGGCGGGCCTGGTCCGCCACCGCGTCGATCTTGTTGAGCACCAGCAGCGTGTCCTTGTCGTCGACGCCGAGTTCCGCGAGGACGCCGCGCACCGCGGCGATCTGGTGGTCGACGAGCGGGCTCGAAGCATCGGCGACGTGCAGGAGCAGGTCGGCCTGGCGGGTCTCCTCGAGCGTGGCGCGGAAGCTGGCGATGAGTCGATGGGGCAGGTCGCGGATGAATCCCACGGTGTCGCTGAGGAGCACCGGGCCCCAGCCCGGGAGCCGCCAGCGTCGCGTGCGAGTGTCGAGCGTCGCGAAGAGCTTGTCCTCGGCGAGTTCCGTGGAGCCCGTGAGGGCGTTGAGCAGGGTGCTCTTCCCGGCGTTGGTGTACCCAACCAGCGACACCGTCAGCTGTCCGTTCCGGGCCGCCACCTGCCGCTCCTTGCGGCCGTGGATCTCGTCGATCTCCTGCCGGAGCTCGTGGATTCGCTTCTCGACGAGTCGACGGTCGACTTCGAGCTGCTTCTCACCGGGGCCGCGCATGCCGATGCCCATCTTCAGTCGCGACAGGTGCGTCCACATCCGCTTCAGACGCGGCAGGGAATATTCGAGCTGGGCGAGCTCGACGGCGAGCCGGGCCTCGTAGGTGCGGGCCCGGGCGGCGAAGATGTCGAGGATCACCTCGGAGCGGTCGAGCACCTTGGTCTGCAGCGCCCGCTCGAGGTTGCGGGTCTGGGCCGGGGACAGATCGTTGTCGAAGATCACCACGTCGGCGTCGTGACGGGCGCACAGCCCCGTGAGTTCGGTGAGCTTGCCCTTGCCGAGGTAGGTCGTCTGGTCGGGGCGATCGCGCCTCTGGGTGAGTTCCGCGACCACGCGGGCACCCGCGGTCGAGACGAGTCCCCCGAGCTCGTCGAGCGGATGCTCGGGGTCGACGGGCGCGTCGAGCAGCACGCCGACGAGCACGGCCCGTTCACTCTGCACGCTGCTCGCCCGGTCCCGCGCGGTCAATCGTCGGTCTCCGTTTCACGGCCGTCTCCCGAGGCGCTGGCGGCGAGATGACAGCAGCTTTCCCAGCGGCGCGTGTCGAGCAGCCCATCGGCCACCGCGTGCTTCACCGCGCAGTCGGCCTCATGGGTGTGCGTGCAGTCCGGAAACCGGCAGCGGTTGGCGAGCGGCCGCAGGTCGCGAAACGCCGCGGGCACCTCCGCCGGGACGATCTCCCAGAGCTGGAACTGCCTCACCCCCGGCGTGTCGACGAACGTGCCGCCGCAGGCGTGCGGAATGAGCCGGGCCGTGGTCGTGGTGTGCCGTCCCTTGTCGTTGTCGCGGCTCACCGCACCCACCGGCAGCGCCAGTTCCGGCGCGAGTGCGTTGAGGATCGAAGACTTGCCCACGCCGCTCTGCCCGACGACGGCCGTCACCCTGCCCCGCAGTTCGTGACGCAACCGGTCGATCCCGAGACCGGTTGCGACGCTCGAGAGCACGACGGCATAGCCCATCCTCGCGTACACGCCGGCGAGGGGCACGAGGGTCGCGGGGGGCACGAGATCGGCCTTGTTGAGGCAGATGATCGGACGGATGCCGCTCGCCTCGGCGGCGACGACGAGCCGATCGATGAGGCCGGGCTTGAGATTTGGGCATGCGGCACTGCCGACGATGAGCGCCTGGTCGACGTTGGCGACGATCACGTGCCGACGGCCCCGGCTCGAGCGGCAGAGGGAGTTGCGCCGCGGCTCGATGGCCTGGATGGCCCCGTCGCGTCCGGAGCCGAGGAACCGCACCCAGTCGCCGGCCGCGACGGGGTGCCGCTGCTCCGTGGAGAGCGTCCGCAGGAGTCGGCGGGTGGTGCAGCGGACGGTCGAGCCGTCGGGATGACGCACCACGCTCTCGAGCCCCTGCACGTGGAGCACCTGGCCGCGCATCGACCCGTCGGCGGCGGGTTCGACACCGAGGCCGTCGCGCTGCCCCGCACCCGCGGTGGCTTGAACATCGGCCACGACCACCGTGCGCTTGCGCGACAACTCCCCCTTCCCGGACAGCCGTTCGGCCGCGGCGAGGTCGGCCGCGGCCTCGGGATCGGCGATGACCCGGCGGGTGAGGTCTCCACCACGCGTGCGCGCCGACCGGTTCTTCCGCAGGTGGACCCGCAGTTTCCGCCGATGTGCCATGCGGGAAGTGTAGCAGCGGCCCCGAGTCAGCGCCGGGAGCGCCGCGGATCGACCTTGGCATCGCCGCCGCGGCGCGACTCGAGGCCGGCGACTTCGAGCAGGCTGCGGCTGAAAAGATCGCGCGACGCGGTCGGCTCGGCCGGAGCCTGCTTGGCGCCGAGCCGTCCCGGTTCGTAGCTGACCTCGTACTCGTGCTTGGCCACCGCGAGCGTGTCGCCCGGATCGAGCCGCTGCTCGCTGACCCGCGACCCATTGACCTTGGTGCCGTTGCTGCTCCCGAGATCCTTCACATACCAATAGCCGTCCACGAGCGACAGTTCGCAGTGGTTGCCGGAGACGTTGGGGAAGCGGAGGACGATGTCGGCGCTTTCCCTCCGGCCGACCACGAGGCTGGTCTTGAGGAGCGGAATCGGATCACCGCCCCCCAGCGGCTGCAACTCGCCGTACGACGACGTTTCCATGGCTGCGACGCTCCTTTCGGCTCGGTCGACTTCAGATCATACGTCGCCCCGTGGGCGGCGGTGCGGATTCCGTAAAAATCGATTGTGCGGGCCCGTGGCCGTCCCGCACCATACGTCGTGTACACTGCGAGGGTTCGTCGGACAGCCCGATGCCGGCCGCCGGGGTCGGGCTGAAGCGGACCGGGTGATCGCCGGCCGCCGCTCGCGCGGTGGCGGGAGGAAAGTCCGGGCTCCACAGGGTGCGATGGTGGGTAACGCCCACCGGCCGCGAGGCCAGGGACAGTGCCACAGAAAGCAAACCGCCACCGGTCCTCCGCCCCTCGCGGGCGGCGGCCGACGGTAAGGGTGAAACGGTGAGGTAAGAGCTCACCAGCAGGCCGGGTGACCGGTCTGGCTCGGCAAACCCCATCGGGAGCAAGGCCAAGCAGGAAGAAGTTCGGCCCTTCGGGACCGGCGCGGGGCGTCCCGTCCCGCATCAGCTTCCGGGTCGGCTGCTGGAGGCGGCGGGCAACCGCCGTCCTAGAGAAATGATCGCCTCTCCGGCCCGTCTGCGGACGCGGCCGGGGACAGAACCCGGCTTACAGGTCCGCTTCAGCCCGGCCCCCCCGGCATCCCCGGGGGGGCGGGGGAGGGCGGCGAACGATCACGCGATCCTCTGGTCAGCCGAGCCGCCCGCCCTCGTGTCGAGTGCGAGGTCACGGCGATCGGTGTCGTCGAGCATCTTGATGAGCTTCGAGATGCAGAGGGTGTTGATGCTCACCCGCATCTCCTCCGCCTCGGCCTTGAGCGATTCGTGCAGCGACTTGGGCATCCGGACCGTGACCACGCGCTGCGTCTCCCGTTCCGCCGGCCGATCCCGCTGCTGGGTCCGCAGGTCGTCGAGCATTTCCCGAATCCGGGCGTACGCGGGCGAGCACTCGAAGCGGACCAGGGTTTCCGGGGTTCGGAAGGCCCGGCGCACAAGGCCGTCCACCCCGAGCACCTCGCGAAAAAAGACGACCCATTCCGGCCGCATGGAATAAAGCCGCTCGGCCACCTCCAGCACCGCGGTCGCCCCGTGAGTGGCTTGGGCCGTGTCGTCGTGGGTCTTCGTCGCCATCCGTGTTGCGCCTCCTCGCCTCGAAATGAACCGACACCAGTCAAACTGGCTCCGGAGCGAACCATGGATCGCCGCCGGCACGATTCATTGATGTCCAGCGAGTCAAGCGACAGCACGAAGCGATTGCAGACAAACAACTTACGTCGCGAGAGGCGAGCGAGACTTAATTGTGTGCAGCCCTGCCTGTTCGGGCGGCAGTGGGGTGGCTGCTTAGAAACAAGGCAGCTCGAGGGAGTCGCATTTGCCAACTGTCCGGCTTGCAACGCCCCGTGAATTCGTCCTCAAGCCCCCTCCGCGAGATGCCGGACGATCGTCCCCGCGACATCCTGGTTCGTGACGGCCTCGATACCCTTCCAGCCGGGCGTGCCGTTCACCTCGACCACCCGCGGGCCGGCGGCCGACGGCACGATGTCGACCCCGGCGATCTCGGCGCCGACGGCCGAAGCGGACCGGATCGCCAGGTCCACCCAGTCTTCCGGCACCGCCCAGGCCTCGGGCCGGGCGCCGCGCGACACGTTCAGCCTCCAGTCGTGGCTGCCGATCCGGCGCATGCCGAAGATGTGTCGCCCCACCACGAGCACCCGCACGTCCCATCCGGGATGTGCGATGAATTCCTGCAGGTAGCAGACCGCGCCCGGCGGGACGGCTCGATCGGCGGCGTCGAGCCACGGCGCGAGTGCCGCCCGGGAGGAGAGCCGCTCGATCCCGCGACCCTCGGACCCGAACAGCGGCTTCACGACGGCGTCGCCGCCGAGCATCTCCCAGGCGGCGTGGATGCCCGCCGAGTCCTGGGCGACGATCGTCCGCGGCACGGGAACGCCCGCATCGTGGAGTCGCGCGAGGCACAGATACTTGTCGATCGCCACCTCCAGTGCCCGGGGGTCGTTGACCACGCGCCGCGTCCGCGCGAGACGCCCGAGCACGTCCATCCGAAAGATGACGTCCTCCAGCCGGCCCGATGGCATGCCACGGACCACGACGACGTCGGCGCCGGCGACCGCGGCCGGCAGGAACGACTCCTCGCGGCCGATCTCCACGCCCAATTCGTGCCAGCCGACCACGACTGCATCGTGGCCCGCACGCCGCAGCGACTCGACGAGCCGACGGCCGTGCCAGCCCGTCGCGCCTCCCAGCACGGCCGCGCGCATCGTCATCACCGTGTCGCGTGCCGGGCCGGAGCCGCAGGTGGATCGAACGACGCAGAAACGACGTCGGGATCCAGGCCGCCGAACCGGTGACGCGTCCCGGTGTCGAGATTCACGAACTCGACCATGGCCGGTGCGAAGAGGGCCGGATCGAGCGCGTAAAAATCTCCGCCCGCCTTCGCGAACAGCCGTGCGAACGGTTCCCCGTAGGCCTGCGATGCGCGGCTGACCGCGCGAGAACCGTACTCCACGATTTCGGCGTCGCTGCCCCGAACCTCCAGCGTGACCAGCCCGCCGTAGAGGATGGCGTCGTTGGTGCGGCCGATGGCGGCGAGGTCGTCGGCGGACGCGGGGGCGAGCGGAGCCCGGCCGGTGCCCCGCTCGATCCGCGACAGGTCGTATCCGAGGTCGTGCAGCTTGTGGAGCGCCGTCTCGAGCGATCGGGCGACCACCTGCAAGGTTCCGGCGGCGCTCGCCGTGCGCGCGACCAGCAGGAAGAGCCCCTCGGGACGCACGCCCGCGGCCGCGGCGAGGTCGAGGCACACCTCGGGCGGCGGCAGGCACGCAGCCTCGAGCACGCCCACCGCGACGGCAGGCCGCTCCCGGCGGCCGATCGCGTCGAACAAATCCTCGCGGCCGATCGCCGCCCGGATCGGCCCGCTCGCCATTGCGAAGAACCCGTCGCGACTCACCTTCCAGCCGGCGTACTGGGCCGCGAGGCAGGCTGTCACGGGAGCGTCGCTGTGCACCGCGACCACGGGCCACGGACAGCCGGGCCACGCGTCCGCGAACGAGGCGTCGTGACGCCCCGCCGGCTCGATCCACACGCGGCCGAGGCCGGCGAGCGCGGTTTCGGCCATGACGACGCCCGCCGCGATCCCGCCGGCGGCCCGCACGCCGCAGTCGAGCACCTGGGCGCCCGCGACCCGGGAGCACTCGATGCCGAGCGGTCCCGACTCCGCCAGCGCCCGCTCACCGATGCGGAGGCTGGCTTCGTTGAGGCTCATGCGCGGAAATTCCCGTCGACCCGCCGGTCGGCGTGGTCATAATGCGGTGGGGCGACCGCGCGGGCAATCCCCTCGGGCTTTCGGCCCGGCCGTGCGGCCGCCCACCCGAGGTGTGCCGTGCCGAGTCTGACCGTCGAGAACTACGTGAAGACGATCTACCAGATCGCCTCCGCGCAGGCGGGGGAGCCGGCGACGACGGGCCAGGTCGCGACGGCGCTGGGCGTGTCGCCGGGCACCGTGACGAGCATGCTGAAGACGCTCGACGCCGCCCGGCTCGCGACCCACCGCCCCTACGAGGGCGTGGCCCTCACGCAGGCGGGCCGCGTGCTGGCGCTGCGTGTGATCCGCCGCCACCGGCTTCTCGAACTCTTTCTGATGCGGACCCTCGAACTTTCGTGGGACGAGGTGCACGACGAGGCCGAACACATGGAGCATGCCGTGAGCGACCTTCTCGTCGATCGGATCGACGCCTTTCTCGGCCACCCCGACGTCGACCCGCACGGCGACCCGATTCCGCGGTGCGACGGCAAGACGCTCCAGCCGCCACTCGAGACCGCCGCCCGACCGCTCGCCGAGTGCGCCGCCGGATGCAGCTTCCGCCTGGCCCGAGTGCTCGATCAGTCGGCCGGCTTTCTCCGCTACCTCACCGACGCCGGCCTCGCCCTCGGCACCACCGGGATCGTGGATCGCAATCCGGACGGCGCAGGACTGATGCGAATCCGGGTGAGCCGTAAGCCGATCTCCCTGGCCCTCGACGCCGCGGGCAAGTTGCTCGTGGTCGACGCCTGAGAGGGAGCGGGCCGGCGTCAGCGGCGGGGCGGATCGGCGCGCGAGTCGAGCGTCGGATGCGGCCCGACGATCTCCTGCAGTCGCCCGGTCGCGAGCAACGCGTAGAGCGCGGCTGCGATGAGATCGGCCGTCGTGCCGGGATTGATCGTGCCGGGCCGCGTGGTGGCCGCAGGGACGAATCCGGCGACGCCCAGTCCACGGCGGAGATCGCGGTCGAGCGATGCGGCGGCCTCCCGCCACGAGCCACTGCCGACCACCTCGGCCGCGCGGGAAGAAACGGCCGCGGCCACGCGGGCTCCGTGCTTGCGCGCGATCAGGGAATCGGGCTCACGCGCCAGGTGCAGCAGGAAGGCGCGGACGATCGCCGCGCCGAGGTCGTGGCCCGCCGCCAGTTCCCGCTCGAGGTCGGCCACGGGGCCCGCGAACAACGGTTCGTAGCCGTCGGCCCAGAGCC
Source organism: Planctomycetia bacterium (assembly GCA_009926295.1). Lineage (GTDB taxonomy): Bacteria > Planctomycetota > Planctomycetia > Pirellulales > UBA1268 > RGVT01. The sequence continues at coordinate 3,072 of RFPF01000087.1, read as the reverse complement.
GGGCGATCTGGTCGTGCGGCGCCGCGGCGCGCATCGCCGCCATCAGGTCGGGCGGCGGGGGGCCCGCGACATCCCAGCGACCCCGCGATCCCATGCCGCCGGGTCGCGCCAGGGCGATGGCAGCCCAGCAGTCGGCCGCATCCTCGGGGCCGAGGGCCGCGAGAATGCCGGTGATGCGGGCGGGCGTCGGCGCCGCCGGCCCGGGCGCCGCGGCCAGGGGAGCCGCCGCGAGCACGATGCCGAGGTTGGCGTTGGAGCGGGTGACGCCGCGGGAGGCTTCGACGGCGGCGAGAATCGTCGCCCCGAGACGGCTTCGCGGGGCCGCTTCGAAGGCCGGTGCCAGCGCGGCGCCGGCCGCCACGAGCTCGGCGTGCGAAAGATCGTGGTAGTCGGCGTGTGGATGCACGTTTCCCGGCTTGGGCGCCGACGCCTCGAGCGCGCAGGCCGTCTGGATGCACCAGCCGCGGGAGCCGGGCGCGAACGCCTGCAGGGAGAGGGCACGGTTCATGTTCGGTTTTCGCGAGACCGGGCCGAAGCCCTTGCGCGACCCATCCCCAAGGGTACACTCTCGCCAGTTCCTCGCGGTCTTTCCTCCAGCGCATCCATATATGGCCACCGACGCCCCGCCCACCGAGACGATGTTCGGCCCCGAGTGTTTCCTCAACCGGGAGCTGAGCTGGCTGGAGTTCAACCTGCGTGTGCTCGAGGAGGCCGAGAATTCCGACAATCCGCTCCTCGAGCGGCTCAAGTTTCTCGCGATATTCAGCTCGAACCTCGACGAGTTCTTCATGGTGCGGGTCGCGGGCCTGCGGGAGCAGGCGTTCGGCGAGAGCGCGCCGCAGGACCACGCGCCCGACGGCATGCGGGCGATCGAGCAGCTGGAGCGGATCGCCGCACGCACGCAGGAGCTCGTGGCGCGGCAGTACCGTTGCCTGAAGGAAAGCATCGGTCCGGCGATGGTCGCCGAGGGCTTCGAGCTTCTCCGCTACGACGGCCTCGACGGACCGCAGCTTGAGCAGGTGGACCGCTTCTTCCGGGAGCGGGCCCTGCCGATCCTCACGCCCATGGCGGTCGATCCGGCCCACCCCTCTCCGCGGTACCACAACCGCGGGCTGTACCTCGGCGTGATGCTCGAGCACGTCGCCACGGAGGAGAGCGAGGCGCTGGGACCGAAGCGGCTTTTCGCCGTGGTCCAGGTGCCGCAGGTCCTGCCGCGGATCGTCGGCGTCACGGGCACCACGCCCGGCCGCACGTCGTTCGTGCTGCTGGAGGACGTGGTGGCGGCCCGGCTGCCGGAACTGTTCGGCGGATTCCGGGTGAAGTCGTGGACGGCGTTCCGCATCACCCGGGACAGCGACCTCGAACTCCTCGAGCAGGAGTCGGACGACATGCTCCGGCTCATCGAGGATCGGCTCAAGGCGCGGCAACGCGGCCAGGCCGTGCGGATCGAGATCGCGTCGAAGGCGGATCAGTCGCTGGCCCGGCTCATCATCGACGACGAGGGCCTGCACGACGGCGGCACGGGCCGCGAGGCCGGCGGCACGGCGGGCTACAGCGAGGTCTACCAGATCGACGGCCCGCTCGACCTGACCGCGCTGTGGGAACTCTACAAGCTGCCCGGCCACGACAAGCTGCGCGACAAGCCGTTCGCGCCCCGCATTCCCCGCGGCCTCGGCCGCCGCGGCGAGGACATCTTCACGGCGATCGCCCGCCACGACATCCTCCTGCACCATCCCTACGAGTCGTTCGACCCCGTCGTCGACTTCGTCACGAGCGCCGCCAACGATCCGAGGGTGCTCGCCATCAAGCAGACGCTCTACCGCACCAGCGGCGATTCACCCATCTCCCGGGCCCTGATCACGGCGGCCGAATCGGGCAAGCACGTCACCGCGCTCGTCGAACTGAAGGCCCGCTTCGACGAGGCCAACAACGTGAGCTGGGCACGGCAGCTGGAACGGGCGGGCGTGCACGTCGTGTTCGGGTTTCTCGACCTCAAGACCCACTGCAAGGTGTCGCTCGTCGTGCGCCAGGAGGGGCAGGGGCTGCGCCGGTACGTGCACCTTGGCACCGGCAACTACAACCCCACGACCGCGCTGATCTACACCGACCTCGGCCTGTTCACGGCCGACGAGGCGGTGGCCGAGGACGCCTCGGCGCTGTTCAACCTCCTGACGGGCTATTCGCAGGGGCACGATTGGCAGCGGCTCGTGGTCGCCCCCAACGACCTTCATCGGCGCACCGTCGAACTCATCGAGCAGCAGGCGCGCCGGGCCGAAGCCGGCCTGCCCTCGCGGATCTTTGCGAAGCTCAATTCGCTGGTGGATCATCGCGTGATCGAGGCGCTGTATGCGGCGAGCCGGGCCGGTGTGCCGATCGACATCGTGGCCCGCGGCATCTGCTGCCTTCGGCCCGGCGTGAAGGGGCTGAGCGAGACGATCCGCGTGCGCAGCATCGTCGACCGCTTCCTCGAGCACAGCCGGATCTACGTGTTCGGGCCCGACGAGGAGGCCCAGGTGTTCCTCGCCAGCGCAGACTGGATGCCGCGAAACTTCTTCCGCCGCGTGGAGGTGATGTTCCCCATCCTCGCGCCCGACCTCGTGCAGCGGGTGCTGCGGGAGATCCTGCCCGTGTATCTCGCCGACAACGTGCGGGCGAGGGTGCTCGACGAGCACGGAGAGTTCCACCTGTTGCGACCCGCCGACGGCCAGCCGGCCGTGCGTTGCCAGATCGAGTTCCTCGACCGGCGCGGCGGCGGCGACGTGGCGGCGTCTTGAACCGCGGGCCGGCCCGTTTCTAGAATCCGGCGATGGCGGAGGACCACTACCAGACGCTCGGCGTGCCGCGGACCGCGTCGGCGGAGGACATTCGCAAGGCCTACCGCGAGCTGGCCCGCAAGTATCATCCCGACCTCCACCCCGACGACGACTCGGCGAAGGAGAAGTTCAAGCGGGTGCAGTCCGCCTTCGACGTGCTGAACGATCCCGGCAAGCGCGAGATGTACGACCGCTACGGCAGTTCCTTCGAGGGCGTGGGGGCGGGCGGCCCCGGAGGCGGCTGGAGCGGCGGCCCGTT
>RFPF01000086.1 GCA_009926295.1 Planctomycetia bacterium | reverse complement strand
CGGCCGCCCACGGACAGGCCGTTTGCAAACGTGAAGGGTGCCGTGGCCTGGAGCGTGCCGTAGTTGAACTGCAACTGGCCCGTGCCGCTCGCGGCCGCCGAGCCGAGGATCAGCGTGCCGCCGTTGGTGGGCACAGTGCCGCTCACGCCGAGCTGGTAGCCGCTCGTGGAGTTGGAGCCGTTGACAACGAGCGTGCCGGCGCCCTGCTTCGCAATCCGGCCCGTCGTGCCGGCCACGTCGCCTCCGAGCACGAGCGTGCCGCCCGAGCCGACGTCGATTGTTTTGTTGCCGCTCGACGTGAACGTGATCGCGGGCGTGATCACTGCCGACCCGCTCGTGACAGCGGTGGCCGTGATGCCGGCGACGGAGAGGCCGCCCGCTCCCGTCACGGTGGCCGCAGTGCCAAACGTGAGATTGCCGACGGCCCGCGTCGGTCCCTGGAGGTCGAGCGTGCCGGAGTTTGTGAGCATGACCGATGACATGGCGAATGAACCGCTTGCGGAGAGCGCGGTGCCCGGGGCGATGTCGAGCGTGCCGCCGCCGGAGACCGCGCGGGTGCTGGCGAGCGAGACGCCGGCCGTGGTCTTGAGCGTGCTATTGAGCGTGACGGGGCTCGCCGCGTCGCCGAGGTTTGCATCGGACGAGATTTGCAGCGTGCCGGAGGTGAGCGTAAGGCCGCCGGAGAAGGTGTTGGCCCCGCCGAGCACGAGTGTGCCGGGGCCGAACTTCTGCAGGCCGGCCGAGCCCGCGAGCACGGAGTTGATCGTGGTGCTCACCGTGCCGTCGCTTCCCGTCGTGATGGCGTTGATGCCGCTCGAGGCGCCGGCGAGCGTGATCGTGCCACCGGTGAGCGTGTAGCCGGATGTGGTGAAGGCGAGGCCGTTGGAGCCTGTGACGCTTCCGACGGTGACGTTGCCTGCGGAGCCGCCGAAGTTGGCTTTCTTGGAAGCATCCCACGAGCCGGAGCCGTCGGCCCAGTTCCCGGTGCCGCCGGCACCCGGGGCGGTGGCGTTCCAGCCAGCCCCTCCATCCCAGTAGAGGTCGGTGCCTACGGCTGCGCCGGAGGTCGTGAGGTTCATCGTGAAGTCGTCGATGCCGAGGCCCTGGGCGTTGCTCCAGCTGCCCGTCGTCACATAGCTCCAGCGGAAGTAGTAGTTCGAGCCGTTGGCGATGCTCAGGCTGGGAATGGAGAGCGACTTCGCGATTGACTGGGGCGGGTTGTAGACGGTGGTGGTGTTGGCACCGGACGCGTAGGACTGATTTCCCGCGGTGCCGCTCGACCAGGTCGATCCGTCGGTGGACGTGTAAAACTCCCAGCCTTGAGCCCGCGTGCCTTCGCGATATTTCTCGTAGTTCCAGCCCAGGTCGAGGTTCGTGATCGTCGCCCCGGTCGTGTTCGTAAAGCCGAAGAGAATCGCGAGCTGCTGCCCCGGAGCGCTCGAGGTCGTGCCCGGATAACTGCCTGTGGAAAGAAAACCGATCGACTTGTCGGTGCCACTGGCAAGCGTGCCGCTCACCCAGAGGTACGCGCCGCCGGAAGAGCTGCTGCTGACGGCTCCAGTGCCGGCCGTGCCGGCGTTTTGCGAGACGGCGGTGGTGTTCGACCCGGAGAGCGTGTAGTTCGGCTGCACGCTCGACGTGCCGCTGCGGAAGAACGACCAGCCCGTCGGGATCGACGACGTCTGCCCGGTCGTGATGCCGTCGAAGTTCTGGGTGTAGGTCGTGCCGCTCACGGTGACGGCCGTCGCCTGCGCGGCGGCCTCACGGGCCACGAGGCTGCCGGCGAGCGAGGCAAGTGCCAGAACCATCAACCGCGTGCGGTTCGTCATGAATCGCTCCCATCTCGTTTGCGGGTGCCAACTTCGTAGGCGACACGTGCGAACGGCGGGCCAGGATGTGTGAGGATTGCGCAAGGCGGGGCAGATGGCCTATTCGCAGCCGAAATCGGCAGTTTACCGGCACGGCAGGGCGGTCCTTCGGGGGGGCGATGCCGGGTTGGCAATCACCGCCTTTCACACACCAAAACGAGGAGGCCTCACCAAAATGGTGATTCGCTCGCACCGCGCGCGGCAAGCGCGCTGCGCTCGTCCAGGCAGCGAAAGACGGGATTTTCACGGTCCGCGGCCCGACCGGCGCACAACAAAGCGCGCGGCGACACCGCGGAGGAGCACTACGGGGCACGCGCCGTGCCAAACGCCTGAAGAATCAGCCGGCCCGGCGGCGGCTTCGCGTCTGCCACGCGGCCAGCGCGAGGCCGCAGGCGGCGAGCAGAAGCGTGCCGGGCTCGGGGACGGCCGTGAACTGCGTCACATAACCGGCGACGCCGCCGGAGCCGAAGTCGGCCGTGACGGCCGCCACCGAGACACTGAGCGAGAGCGTGGGATCGAACTGGGCGAGCGCATAAAAACCCTTGCCGTTGAGATACGCGGCGGTGCCGTTGCCATCGCCGAGCACCCACGCCTGCACGCTCGCCGACGCGAGCGCGGCCGCCGGATCGCCGAGCGTGAAAAACCCGCCCTGGAACGTATCGTTTTGGGCGAGCGACGTCACGGCGAGATAGATATCGATCGAATTGTTCGATGTAAACAGCCCGGTGAGCGGCGTGGCGCCCGTGAGCCGGAGCACGTCGTTCACGCTCGCCGCGGGGGCGTTGTACGTCGGGGCTCCGGTCGCGGTGAACTCGAACGCGAAATCGATGCCGCTCGCGGGATCGACGCTTTCGGCCGTGAGAATGCCGGGGCTCGTGCCGGGCGACACGAGGCCCAGGCCGCCGATGCTCTTCACGTTGCCGTTCCCCTCGACGGCGCCGCCCGTGAGGAGGACGGCCGTGGTGGAATAGTCGCCGTTGAACCGGCCGGTCATGTTTTGGCCGACACTCACCGTGCCGGCGTAGGAGTTGCCCGCGGCGTTGGTAAACAGCACGCGGCCGGAATCGGCCCCGGGCGTCTGATTCGATGCGGTGAGCGAGAGGATCGTGCCCGCGCTCCCGGAGAGCACGCCCGAGAGGGTGACCTCTTCGGTTGTGGCCGGCGTGACGGGGGCGGTGGTGTTCTTGATGACGATCGAGCTGGAGGTCGCCACGTTCACGGCATTCGCGAGCGTGATGTCTTCATCCTGCTCCTGGCCGAGCGAGCCGCCCTTGAGCGTCACGATCGTGCTCGGGCCGGCGCCGAGGGTGTAGGTGGCGTTGGCACTCGTGAGCTCGAGCCGGCCATTCGTCTCGATCTCAACGCTGCTCGTGGCGTTGGGCACGCGGTTTGCGCCGTTGGCGATGCCGAGGATGCCGCTGCGGATGATGGTGGCGCCCGTGTAGCTCTTCGCAGCACCATCGGTTTCGGTCTGCGTCGTCGAATTGAAGATCTGCCGGCCGGCTCCCGCGGAGTCGATGATGAAGGCGCCGGTGCCAGAGAGCGTGCCGTCGAACCGAATGTCGGTCGCCCCGGCGACGTTCACGGTGAGGCCGCCGATGTTCACGATCGAGCCGAGGCCGGAGATGCCGCCGACGGTGTCGGCGTTGCCGCTAAAGTCGTAGGCCGTGAACCGAGCGGCCGCGACTGGCGAGGCGTCGGGAATCACGTTGGCCGCGCCCGATTGCAGCGTGCCCGAGACGACGCTCGTGGCACCCGTGTAGGCGTTGCCCGTGTTGCTCACGATCAGGATTCCGTTGCCTCCCTTCGCAAGCCCGCCGCTGCCGACGAGCCGGGCCGAGACGGTGGCGGTGTCGCCGCCGTTGGTGACGTCGATCGTGGGTACGTTCAGCGATCCGCTGCCACTGCTGGCGAGCGTATAGCCGCTGGTCGAGAACGTGACGCCGCCGCCGGCCACGGCGGACGCGAGCGTGACCGTGCCCGCCGTGCCCTGGAAGAAGGCCGTCTTGCCATCGGCCCATGCGCCGCCGGCGACGGGCGAGGCGTTGACCGACCAGTTCGAGCCCGCGTTGTTCCAGGTGCCCGAGCCGCCAAGGGTGGACCCGTTCGCCGTCCAGTAAAGATTCGGAATGCTCGCGACCACCGCCGATCCGGGAGAGCCGACGTTGGCGTTCGCCCCGCCGGCGCTCGTGGTGTAGGCCCCGCCCGTGCCGGACACGCTGATGGTGCCGTTGGCGTTGGTGCCGAGCGTGCCCGTGTTGTCGTAGGACCAGTAGAAGGTCTTGTTGTTCGTGGCTGCGCCGAAGCTGACGCGGTTCACTTCGCTCCCGCCCGACGTGAAGACGACCACGCCGTCGCCCGCCGACGAGAGGCCGACGCCGGAGCCCCCGTAGTAGCCAACTTGCATCGTGGAGCCGAGGCCCCAGAACGTCTTGAAATCGGACACCTTGTCACCGAGGGTGTTTTCGACAAACGCCACCGACTCGCCGGTGGCGATCGAGGAGATTCCGTTCAGGGCGACAGAGCTGCCGAACGAAAACGAATTGTCATCCATCTTCCAGCCGGTGATGTCGACTGAAGCGTCGCCGTAGTTCGTGAGCTCGAACCAGTCGCCGTTGAAGATCGAGCCGGAGGCGTTCGTGGCGGTCGAATTGCTCATCACCTCCGTGATCCGGATGATCCCGGCGGCGTTCACCGGGGCGGCGATCGGGGCGATCGTCGCCACGAGCGCGAGTGCGGTCAGGGTCGACGACCGACGCAGGGTTTGCAGCATGGCGAGCAATGCTCCACATTGACGGGGAACGGCGCACGTTATTCCGCGGCGGTTGTACACCACTCGGTGGGTCATCCGAAATCGTTAGAACCATGTGAGAACCTGGGGAGTGGCGGGGGTGCCTTGTCACCGAAGGGGAGAGGCCCGCATACTTCGACGGCAAATTCAGGAGGCTTCCTGACGATGGCAGGCATTCGAATTAGTCCGCGTCGTGAATTCGGGCGGCGCGGCTTCAACTATGTAGGGGTCTGTCAACCGGCGCTGCTTCACTCGATCATGGCGTACCTCCTCGGGAGCCGGTGGGCTCGTGGAGCGCAGGCCCTCTCGCAGCCGGAGCGGAGCGAGTCCACCGGCGGGCCCTTGCTCAGGATTGTTGGTTGGGTTTCGACCGCGAAGCAGCCTCGAAGAGGCCATTCAACTATTCGGGATCACGAGGACGTGCCCCGGTCCCATGAGATCACGTACGGGAGGATCGGCGCCCATTCACGCTCACGGGATCTGACCGTTGAGGCCGTGTCCCATAAAACCAGGCGAGCTACCGAGCCCCGCTTTCCACTTCGAGGTCCCGTAATCACTCAATCGTCAGGCCGCGACAGGTTCGCGGGCCTTGTACAGTTCGTCCTTTCGGACAAGCGTCCACATCAGCACAAGGAGCTTCCTGGCAACGGCTACCGCCGCGGCCTTTTTCTTTTTGTCACCCTTGCTGATCTTGGACGCGACTTTCTTGAAGGCTGGCTCGCAGCGAATGGCCGTCCAGGCCGCCTGCTGCAGCACCCAGCGCAGATCGGGCGAGCCGGTCTTACAGATCCGGCCGAGCCGGTGCTTGTCGGCGGAGGAGTAGCCCGTGGGCGTGAGGCCGGCGTACCGGCCGATCGCCTTGGCGTCAGGGAAGCGGCTGAAGTCACCGATCTCGGCGATCGCTGTCGCGGCGGTGATGAGACCGACGCCGGGAATCGACTCGAGGATCTCACGAAGGCGTCGGAACTCCTCGGCGCGCATCAGGTCGATGATCCGGCGCTCGATCGCGGAGCGGTCCTGCTCGACTTCCACGAGTCGGCGTTGATGCTGCCAGAGCATCATCAGGTCGTCGGCCTCGATGCGTTCGACGCTCGCGAGCAGGTAACGCTGCAGCCCGGCGGCGTCCATGCGAGCCGGGCCAGGCCGATTGAGCCTGTTCATGATCGACTTCACCCGGTGCAGCGTCTTGGCGTGATCCCGAGAGAGACCGTTGCGATGCCGCGTGAGATCTCGCAGCCGCTGGATGTGGTTGGGCGGCGCCCAGGCTGTCGGCAGCCGACCGGTCATCAGAAGCTCGGCGACGTTGAAGGCGTCCTCCCGGTCGGTCTTGATGCGGCGGCCGGCCAGCGCTCGGCAGCCGCGGGCATCGGCGAGCACGACTTGGTCCACGAGCGGCTCCGCTTCCGTCCACAGCCAGCGGTAGAAGCCGACCGTCTCGATCGCCACGACGCTCGGCCGCGGCAGGTCCGCGAGGAACTCGCGGACCTTCTCCCGGGCCACGCAGGCGATCTTGCGGTACGCTACCTCCCGGTCCTTCGCAGCAATCGTGCACGCTACAAGCGTGTCCTTGTGAAGGTCGATCCCAACGAAACAGGCCGCATCACTTCGAGCGATCATCGTGAACTCCATGTAGGGGGGAAACGGTCTAGGCAACCACGAGGGTATGCAAAAGCATGCCCTCGACCCCTACATGGTTTCACGCTCGTCGAACTGCTCGTCGTGATCGCGATCATTGGCGTGCTCGTCGGCCTGCTCCTCCCGGCCGTGCAGGCGGCACGCGAGTCGGCCCGGCGCAATGCCTGCTCCAGCAACCTCCGACAGATCGGGATCGCGTTCCAAACCTGCGTCGACGCCAAGAAATATCTGCCGGCGGCGTGCTACACGACGGCGTCCGCCACCTCAAAGCCCGCACAGAATCCCGCCGGCAAGGAGCACTCATGGCGCGTGCTCGTGATGCCGTTCATGGAAGAGCAGGCGATCGCCAATGCCTACGACTGGTCGAAGCACTGGTACGAAGAGCCCAATCTCACGACTGCACGTCAGAGGGTGGCGGTGTATCGCTGCCCTTCGGTGTCGCCTCCCACGACCGTCAACATCCCCGCGTCTCCTGATTCCGACAGTAACCGGCCAGCGTTGGGATCGCTCCCCTTGGCGACCACCGACTACGAGGTCTGCACGGGGCTGAAAACTGGGTTGCTGTCGCCGAATCCCTATCCGTCGAGCGCCCAGCGGGTCGGAATCGTGGACAAGGATGTCGTCACCCCGATCCGTCAGGTGACCGACGGATTGTCGAAGACGATCCTCGCGATGGAGTGCGCCGCGCGGCCGGACACGTGGCGGGCTCAGTCGAAGACGATGGAGGTGAACCAGTGCGTCGGGTGGGCCGACAGTCTCGGTCCCTTCAAGGTCGACCCGATGCTGCCGAATGGGCAGAAGGGGGCGGCCGTGAATGTCGGCATGCCGATGAATTCGGCGAATGATGGCGAGGTTTACTCGTTCCATCCGGGAACTGCGGCGTTCGTGTTCGGCGATGGCGCGACGCGATTTATCGCCGACACCGTGGATTTGAAGACGTTTTGTGCGCTTATGACTCGGACCGCAGGCGATACGCCCGGCGATTTCTGATGCTGTGCAAGCGGCTGATAGTCGCCTTTCCAGCAGTTGCCGCGGTGGCGTGGGTGGCTGCCGTGAACGCCGCGGTTGGTGCCGTGGAAGCGATTCTCGAGCGATCCCTCGTCATCGTCGGTGATTCAGGCAGGGTGGGCACGGCGTTCGGCGGCCTCAGCGATCTCACTCCGGCGGCGGGAAGAAGGGGGCGATTCTGGATGACCACCGACCGCGGGCCGAACGGAACGGCCGACGTCGCCGGGACAAAGCGTCGCACGCTGCTCGATCCCGCGTTCGTGCCCACGCTGATCGAGATCGATTTTGCAGACGACGGGTCGAGAAACACACGCGTGATTCGCTCGATCCCGCTTGCAGGCCGCTCGGGCAGGCCGCTCTCCGGCAGGCCCAACGGCGTCGGTCGCGACGAGCCGATTTTCGACGCCGTCCGCGGCACGCCGCTTCCCCCCGACCCTGACGGCGTCGATACCGAGGGCGTCGTGCAGATGCCGGACGGCACGTTCTGGATGGCGGAGGAGTATCGGCCTTCGCTGCTGAGGGTATCGGCCACCGGCCGCGTGCTCGAGCGATACGTGCCCGAGGGCACGCGGCTCGATGGCGCCGATTGCGACGTGCACGACAAGCTGCCCGCGGCCTATTCAAAGCGGCGCGACAACCGCGGATTCGAATCGATCGCCTCGTCACCCGACGGGAAGCGTTTGTTCGCGATGCTGCAGAGCCCCCTCGACAACGGAAAGGCGAAGCAGGTGGGCAAGGCGGGCAACGTGCGGCTGCTCGTATTCGATCCGGCCGCTGGCAAGCCCGCGGCGGAGCATGTCTATCGGCTCGGCGATCCGGCGGACTCCGACTTCCTCACCAAGGGTGCCGCCCCCGCTGATGGCAAGATCTGTGCCTTGGCGGCGATCGATGCCGAGACGCTGCTCGTGATCGAGCAGGACGATGCCGGGCTCGCCCGGCTCTACCGGGCCGGCCTCGATGACGCGACCGACACGCTCGGCTGGAAGCCGCGGGGAAGTGGCGACACGCTCGAGGAAACACGCGATCTCCGTGCCGCAGGCATCCGGCCCATCGTAAAAACGCTCGTGGCCGATCTCGAGGCGCTCGTACCGCGGATGCGACGCGATGTGTATGGCGACGCCGCCGCGTCGAACGGCCTGCCGCTCAAAGTGGAAGGCATGGCGATCCTGGGGCCCGACCGGATCGCCCTCGTCAACGACAACGATTTCGGGGTGCACGTGAAGCCCGGCAGCGAGTGCCGATCGTGCCTGTGGGTCATCCGGCTTCCCTAGCGGCAGCAGCGGCCTTATCTGGTATCTTCCGCCAGTCCGGCAGGTGCCGTTCCGGGGAATTCGTCATGCGACTCGTGGCCTTCGTGGGGGTGCTCGCTGTCGGCGGCGTCGTCCATGCCGGCGGCATCATCGACCTCGGCAACGCCGACGAATTCACGATCTCTCAGCCGACCGTGCAGACGAAGGTCGGCTCCTTCGACACGTTCCTGAACGAGTACCTGCTCGACACCGGTGCCAGCGGGATACTCGTCGGCTCGAGCGCTTCCGACGAGCTCGCGGGCCTCGGGCTCCAGACCGTTGCGACCTACACCGACTACGGCGTGGCGGGGCCGGAAACGACGCGCGTCTCGGCCCCCTACGACTTCCACTATGCGGGCTCCAACGGCGTGCCACTCACGCTGCCCGCCACGCGGCTCCAGACGTCGCGGGGCGACTTCTCGTTCTACTCCGGGATCGCGGGTATGCCGCTGATGATGAACCGCACCGTGGGGCTCGACCTCGCCGCGCAGGCCGACATGAACGCGCCGCAGATCGGCGTCGCATTCAGCTCGGCCGCACCGCCCACGGGCGGGACGCAGTTCTCCGTGCCGCTCACGCTCGTCGGGTTTCCGGCGTCGGGCCAGGCGAACCCCGGCGATCCCCTGCCCGTCGCCGCTCCCCTGCCCTTCGTGCCGGTGCAGGTGGCGGCGGGCTCGCACCGGCTCGCCGGAAACTTCCTGCTCGACACGGGCGCCCAGCAGTGCATCCTCTCCAGCCAGGCGGCGTTCAGCCTGGGGCTCGACACCAACGGCAACGGCTCGTTCGACGACGAGGCGGCGTCGTTTCAAACGGTGGCCGGCGTGGGAGGCACTGTCATGATCCCCGTGCTCTCCGTGGATGCCGTCGCCCTGCGGGCCACGGGCGGCGTCGATCTCTCGCTCGGCCACGTCGCCGTGGGCATCGTCGACATCGACCCCGCCATCAGCGGCGTGCTGGGGATGAACGTGCTCAACACCGGCTGGGAGGTCTACGCGCTCAACACGTTTCTGGGGATGGATCCCGGGCCCCCGGGCCTGTTCGACCGCGTGGACCTCGATTTCCGCAACGCAGCAGCCACGATGCAGGGCGAACTGCGGCTCACGATGAACGCGGAGCGGTTCGCCACCAGCGGCTGGGAGGTGGCGGCCGGGAGCACGTTTACGATCGGGCCCGACACGCCCACGACGGTGCACTCGCTCGCGAACCAGGGGCTGATCGACGTGGGCACCGGGCGGCTCACCGTCTCCTCCGGGCTCACGGCTGCCGTGCTCGTCGGCCAGATCGCCGCCGGCTTCAACGGCGGCACCTGGGACGGAACGACCGGGATCACGTCGAGCGCCGCGGCCGCCGAGCCCTTCCGGGCGGTCGGCTGGGTGGACAACGGCGACGGTTCGCGGACGTTCGCCTTCGCGGCCCAGGGCGACACCAACCTCGACGGCGAGGTGGACCTCGTGGACCTGCAAAACATGCTCGCGTCGGGGCGTTACGGCTCTGGGCAGGCGGGCGTGTGGGCGGACGGCGACTTCAACTACGACGGAGCCGTCGACCTGACCGACCTGCAGGATGTCCTCGCAAGCGGTGTGTACGGCCGGGGAGCCTATGCGCCAACCGCGCGGTCGCACTTCCCCGCTCACGATCCCGCCGCAATGCTCGGGGCGGCGATCACGCCGGTGCCGGAGCCGGCGGGATGGACGCTGCTCGCGACCGCGACGGCGGCTGCGTGGCGATCGCTGCCGCGACGCCGTCGTCGTTGAGAATCGTGCCCACGGCCGCGGCGATCCCGAGCGTGGCGTTCACCGGATTGAAAAGCTCGATCCGGAACGTCTCGTCGGCCTCGATCGTCGTGTCGCCGAACACCTGGATCACGATCGACGCCGTCCGCTGGCCCGCTCGGAACGTGACGGTGCCGCCCGTCACGGCCGCATAGTCGCTTCCGGCGGTGGCGGTGATGTCGCTGGTGCGGTAACTCACGGTGGTCGTGACTGAAGCGGGCGCCGTGAGCGACACGAGGAACACCGCCGACCGCACGCCGCTGCTGCCCTCGAGGATCGACGCGGACGCGACCGACACCGACGGGATGGTCGCGACCGAGGGGCTCGTCACGGCGAGCACCGCCGATGCCACGGCGCTCGTCGCACCCGCGGGATCGGTCGCCACGGCGTAATACGTGTAGGAACCGGCCGCGAGGCCGGCGGTGGTCGCGGCGAGAGTCCAGGTGGTGCCGCTGCGGGTGCCTTGGCCGACGAGCGCGTCGGAGCCGGTCTGGAGGCCGGCCGCTCCGCCCGTCTCGCGATAGAACGAAACTCCGCTGACCGAGCCGCCCGTTTCCGTGACGTTCGATGCCGTCAGCATGATCGATCCGCCGACCACGACCGACGCCGGGCTCACCGTGAACGATCCGATCACCGGCTTGGGCGGATTGGTGACGGTGAGCACGGCCGAGACGGCGGCGCTCGACGTGTTGGAGGCGT
>RFPF01000085.1 GCA_009926295.1 Planctomycetia bacterium | reverse complement strand
CCGCGGCGCACCGCCATCCCCACGGCGGCGAGGAGGCCGCAGCCGGCCACGAAACAGCCGAGCCACAGCGACCACACGTGGAGCGTGGGGGCGGACTGCGAGGGGCAAGGGGCGGTGGCCGGTGCGCTGTTCGTTTCGTGCATCGCTGCGGACTCCCGACGTAGAATGGGGACGGCGGTCGCGACGCGGCGGGGTCGCCGCGGTCGTTTCGGGCCGGGAAAGTGACGGGAGCGGCCTCGCCGGTCAAGGCGAAAAACACCGCTCGAAACGCCCCCTGTCGGGCCCCGATGCGGCAAGCCTGGAGGCCACACTAGAATCGCCGGTCGAACCATGAGGCGCACCATCCCAGCGGCGGTCGAACGCTCCGCGATCGCGATCCTGGCGATCACGACCGCGGCGGCCTGGCTGCCGGCCGCGCCGGCCAGGCCGCGCACGACCGGTCGCGTCGAGCGCGTGCGGGCGAAGCCGCCCGCCGCCTGGGACAAGGCCACGGAGGCCGTCTTCTTCGACGACGCATTCACCACGCTGGAGGGCCCGCGGCCCGACTTCGCGGCGGCTCCCGCCGTGGGCCGCGCGGCGGCGCCGGGCGGCCCGCCGGCTCCCGCCGCGCGGGCCGGAGGATTCCGCTGGTCGGCCCTCGTCTCGCCCGACACGCTCGCCGACGAGATCAAGGACATGAAGGGCCGCGTCGCAGGCGCCGTGGCCTCGGCCTCCGACTTCAAGGGTGGCGGTTACGACGAGGCCCGCGTCGGCTTCGGCGTCGTCGCACTCGCCTTCGCCGTGATCGCCGAACACGACGGCGACGTGCGCTGGAAGCGCGATGCCGAGCGGGCCCGAGACCTGTTCGCCCGCGTCGGCTCCAACTGCAAGGTCGGCACGCCGCAGTCGTTCGCCGAGGCGAAGGCCCGCGTCGACGACCTGGCCACCCTCCTCGACGGCAGTTCGATCGAGGCCTCCGCCGATCGTGACGACGACTTCAAGTGGAGCCAGGTGGCCGGCCGTCCCGCACTGATGTCGAGGCTCGAGGCCGCCGACGGCGCCGTGAGCGAGGTGACCGCCTCCAAGGGCGAATTCACCAGGCAGGTGGAGCGCCTGCTGCACGAGGCCGAGATCGTGGCCACGATCGGCGAAGTGATCCAGCGGCCCGACTACGAGTATCACGACGACGACACGTACCGAGGGCACGCTTCTGCGATGCGCGACGCCGCGATCCAGGCCCGCGACGCGGCCTCCAAGGGCGATTACGACGCAGCCCGCGCCGCCGCAGCCGCGGTCAAGAAGTCGTGCGACGCCTGCCACGGCGACTACCGCGGCTAGCGATCGGGAAACACCTCGCCGACAGGTCGCCATTCGGGCCAGTCGGATCGCCACACGACCTCGCTTCCTTCCACCTGGCCCGACTCCAGCCAGGCCTGCATCGACTCCACCCCCAGGGGCTCGGTGGGATCGCCCCCCGGGAACGCGATGCACCATTTGAGGTCGGGCCGCTCGGCCAGCGCCGGATGCAGCGTCGGGGGCGATGGCGCGGATGGATGAGGGGAGTGTGGCTGCGCAGGCCCGCCCTCCCCCGACAGCACCCGCGGCAGGGTCGCCACGACCTCGGCCGACACGTCGAGCAGCCTCGCGACCGGCAGGCCGTGGTCGGCGGCGGCGATCCCGTCGCCGGCGGGAATGCGAAACTTCGCCCCGCAGGTCGGGCAGAGGCCCTTCCTGCCCGCGTACGATTCCTTCACGTTGATGCGGTGCCCGTTGGGGCAGAACGCCACGATGCCCATCGAGTGTGTCGAACTTGCCGTTTCGGGGGGGCGGTCTTACGCTAACCCCATCATGCCACGGCGCGACAAGCCCCAACCAGAGGCCCCTGACGACGAGCGGCGCGGGCCGGTGGAGATCGCCCTCGTCGGCGACCTCACCGACAACGAAGCCGACATGACCGACCGGCTCCTGGGCATCGAGCCGGGAGGAGAATGCACCATCTACTTCGACTCGCCCGGCGGCAGCCCCTACTGCGCGATGTCGCTCGTGACGCTGATGCGGATGCGCGGCATCCGGGCGACGGGGATCGTCACCGGCGAGTGCTCGTCGGCGGCCCTCTGGCCGTTCGCCACCTGCACCCGGCGGATCGTCACGCCCTACAGCGTGTTCCTGTTCCATCCCATGAAGTGGCAGAGCGAGGAGCACATCGGGATCACCGAGGCGGCTGAATGGTCGCGGCACTTCGCGGAGCTCGAGCGCGAGATGGATGTGCTGCTGGGGGAGCTCTTCGGTGCGTCGGGCGACCTCATCGGCCAGTGGATCAAGACCCACCGCTACGTCACCGGCCGCGAGATGGCACAGGCCGGCCTCGCGGAAATGGCCTCGCTCCAGCCGCTGCCCGAATTGCCTCCGGTGCCGGTGGGCTGAGCCCGGCTGGTGTAGACTGTGGTCGCCCGGACGATCGTCCCGGTGCCGCCACCCCCTTCCCGTGGAGCCCAGCCATGCGATCCATCGCCACCTTCGCCCCGGTCGTCGTCGTCGCTCTCCTCGCCGCGGGCCAGGCCCGCGCCCAGGCTGTCGCGGAGGCGTCGCGGGCGTTCACCATCGCCAATGGCTCGTTCTCGCTGGAGGCGCCGGCCGACTGGAAGAGGGTGCAGCCGAAGTCGGGGATCGTCGAGACCGAGTTCGCGATCCCGTCGGACGGCGAGGGCCTCCCGCCGGGACGCATGACCGTGATGGGCGCAGGCGGCAGCGTGCAGCAGAACCTCGACCGCTGGTACGGCCAGTTCTCCCAGCCCGACGGCGGCGCCACGAAGGACAAGGCCACCACCAAGACGCTCAAGCTCGCGGGATGCACCGTCACGATCGTCGACGTCTCCGGCACCTACAAGGACATGCCGGCCGGCCCGTTCGCCGGCGGCCAGGCGATGGAGCGGCCCGACTACCGGATGCTCGCCGCGATCGTGGAGACACCCGCCGGCGGGAGTTACTTTCTCAAGTTCTACGGCCCCGGAACGACGGTCGCGAAGCATGCCGACGCCTTCCGCAGGATGGTCGAGGGCCTCGTGGCGTCGGCAGCGTGACGTCGTCCGACCAAGCGGGATGACCGCCGCATGAAGACGCAGGAATTCCTCGAGCACCACGGGATCGCGGGCAATCCGTTCGCGGAGGAGGACGCGCAGAACGACACCGTGTTCAAGCGCACCTGCCTCGAGACGACGTACCACCCATCGTGGGACAAGATCTACGGCGACCCCGCCGACCCCAGCACGGCGATCGTGTTCGGAGAGAAGGGGGCGGGAAAGACGGCGCTCAAGCTGCAGATGGTGCGGCAGTTCGAGCGGCACAACGAGTCGGCCGCGGACGGCCGCACGTTCGTCGTGCTCTACGACGACTTCAACCCCTTCCTCGACCGGTTCGTGAGCCGGGTGGGTGCCAGCAGGCCCGTCGAGAAGGCTCTCGCCCAGTGGAAGCTCTGGGACCACATGGACGCGATCCTCTCGCTGGCTGTGACGCAGTTCGTCACCGGACTCGCCGATGCCGGCCGCAAGCGGCCGGCGCCGCTCACGCCGCCGCAGGCCCGCGACCTCGCCCTGCTCGCCGCCTGTTACGACCAGTCGACGGGCGAGACGTTTCCCTCCCGCTGGCGGAGGCTGCGGCGGATGGTCGGCTACTCGGCCTGGATCGGCCTCTGGCCGCTGGCTCTCGGCCTGCTCGGCACGCTCGCGTTCGTCACGGCCGTGGCGATCGGCGTGAATCGCGGGGCGACAGGCTGGCTCGGCGCCTGGTGGCCGTGGCTTCTCGTGGCGGGTGCCTGGGGACCGTGGGTGGTGCGTCGGGCGCGTGCGACGTGGACGGCGTTCCGGATCGTGCGCAGCATGCGAACCGGCAACCGCACCGTGGGACAGCTCGCACGAGCGCTGGCCCGCATGCCCGAGGTCGACCTCGCCGGGCAGCCGCTGCCGCTCGTGCCGCGCAGCGACGACCGCTACGAGCTGCTCGCGAAGTTCCAGGCGATCCTGGCGGCGCAGGGCTACGCCGGCATGGTCGTGATCGTCGACCGGCTCGACGAGCCCCACCTCATCAACGGCTCGGCGGAGCGGATGCGGCAGGTGATCTGGCCGATCCTCGACAACAAGTTCCTCAAGTCGCCCGGCATGGGCTTCAAGCTCCTGCTCCCCGTCGAGCTCTACCGGTTCATCGAGCGCGAGGACGAGCAGTTCAACCAGCGGGCCCGGCTCGACAAGCAGAACCTCGTGCCCTCGCTCGAATGGTCGGGTGAGACTCTGTACGACATCGCCTCCACCCGAGTGAAGGCCGCGAGCGTGGGCGACCCGCCCGCCACCCTCGCCCAGCTCTTCGAGCCCGAGGTGGATCAGCGGCGGCTGCTCGACGGCCTGCGCAGCCTGCGGGTGCCGCGGCAGCTGTTCAAGTTCCTCTATCGCCTGCTCGTGGCCCACTGCCATGCCCACACCGGCGAGCAGGCCGTCTACCGGATCCCCCTCGAGCGGTTCGACACCGTGCTCGCCGTATTCCGCCGCGACCAGGATGCCTTCGACCGGGGGCTCGCACCGCGGTAGGACGACGCTGCATGGATCTGCATACGCTCGTCGTCGGCCGCGACCTGATGGCCTGTCGGTTCGAGGTCGTGTTCAACGCGGGCCAGGTCGACAACGCCACCGGGATCGCCGTCGACGCGCTCGACCTCGTCGAGAGCATCGAGGGGAGGATCACGGTGTACCGCGATTCGAGCGAGCTGGCACGGCTCAATGCGACGGCAGCCGGGGGCTGGCAGGACGTGTCGCCGGAACTGTTCGCGCTCCTCATGCACGCGCGCGGCCTCGCCGAGCGCACCGGCGGCGCGTTCGACTGCGCCAGCGGTTCGCTCACCCGGGCCTGGGGGTTTCTCCAGCGGCGGGGCCGCATCCCCGTCCCGGATGAACTCGCCGCCGCCCGCGCGTGCTCGGGAATCGGGCTCGTGGAGTTCGACGAGGCGGGACGCCGCCTCCGTTTCGCGCGGCCGGGCGTGGAGCTCAATCTCGGAGCCATCGGCAAGGGCTGGGCGATCGACCGGGCCGTGGCGGCGCTCGCGATGGAGGGCGTGCCGAGCGCGCTCGTGCACGGTGGGCAGAGCAGCGTGCGGGCTCGGGGCGTGCAGGGGCCGACGTTGCCGGGGCGGCGCGGCTGGCCGGTCGGCCTGCGCCATCCACTGCGGCCCGCCCAGCGGCTGGCCACGATCACGCTCGACGACCGGGCTCTCGGCACGAGCGGATCGGGCACGCAGTTCTTCGTCGACAGGGGCCGGAAGCTCGGCCACATCCTCGACCCTCGGTCGGGCGAGCCGGCCGCCGCGGGGGTCATCTCGGCGACGGTGGTGGCGCCCGAAGCGGCCGACGCCGACGCGCTCTCCACGGCGCTGTACGTGCTGGGCGCGGAGGCGCTCGACCGGCTCGCGCCCTCCGGCGGCGACACCGGCGCGATTCTCGTGACGCCGGGGCGGGCGGCGGGCAGCGTGCGCGTGTCGATCGCGAATCTCGATGCCGAAACGTGCGCGGTTGCCGCGGACGCCGGGGTGGAAGTCGAACGCCTGGGGTAGGCTATACTGCCGCAGTCGTCCGGAAATGTTCCCCGCTCCCTCGACTCCCCCATCATGTTCGACTGGTTCGAGCGGGGTTCCTACCTCGGCATCGTTTTTTTCCTGACGCTGACGGGAATCGGGCTGCCCGTGCCCGAGGAGGTGCCGATATCGTCGCCGCCGGCGTGGCGAGCAAGGCCGGCGCACTCAAGTGGTATTACGCCCTGCCCGCCTGCATGGTGGGGGCGCTGCTCGGCGACAGCCTGATGTACGCCATCGGCCGCTTCTTCGGCGCCCGGATTCTCAAGGATCACCCGTGGTGGTCGGGATTTCTCACGCCGGAGCGGGAGAAGACGATCGAGGACCTC
Organism: Planctomycetia bacterium; assembly: GCA_009926295.1. Classification (GTDB taxonomy): domain Bacteria; phylum Planctomycetota; class Planctomycetia; order Pirellulales; family UBA1268; genus RGVT01. Next base: position 5,163 of record RFPF01000085.1, on the reverse strand, counting down.
CTCAAGAAGCACGGCATCAAGGCGTTCTTCGTGGCCCGGTTCCTCGTCGGCCTGCGCAGCCCCTTCTACCTCACTGCGGGCATCCTCAAGGTGAAGTACCGCTGGTTCCTGCTTGCCGACTTCATCTGTGCGTCGGTCGTGATCGGCGGATTCTTCGGCCTGGCCTACCTGTTCGGCGACCGGATCACCGGGCTCATCCAATCGGCGGAGCGCGGGTTCACGGCCATGATCATCGCCGCGACGCTCGCGGCCCTCGCCGTGATCGCCTTCTTCTCGTTCCGGAAGCGCCGCATCCGGATGCTCGACCAGGATCCCGAGGCGCTGTTCGAAAATCGCGAGATCCTCCTCGGTCCCGCCGCCGACCGGATCGCCGACGCCGTCAACCTCGGCGACGTGAACCACACCGATCCGAAGTAGGACGGGCTCGAGCCTGTCTTTCGTCAACGCGCCCGAGCCGGCGAGCGGGGCTGGGCAGTCGCGAACCGGCGCATCGTGGCAGGGGAAAAGCCGGTCCTGTGGGCGGGTCGTGACGGTCATCCCGTTCGTGACGGGCCGTGCGTGCCGATTCCGGTGACATGTCGCCCCACGGCGACTTTGACGTCGCCCTTTTGCGACCTAGGAAACAGGTGTACGTCGCCGTCTCCGGAGGTTTCGCCATGCCCACGCCGAGCCACTCCGTCTCGCCGCCCACCGACACCCTGCTCGGATCCCACCCCGCACTCCGCCGCGTCACCGACGTCGTGGAGCGCATCGCCGCCACGCCGGTGAGCGTGCTCGTGACCGGCGAGACTGGCACCGGAAAGTCGCTGCTCGCCAGGGAGATCCATCGCCGCAGCGGCCGGTCCGGCAGGTTCGTCGAGGTGGCCTGTGGCAGCCTCTCCGAGTCGCTGCTCGAGAGCGAACTCTTCGGCCACGTCGCGGGCGCCTTCACGGGGGCCGTCGCCGACCGCCCCGGTAAGTTTCTCCAGGCCGACGGCGGAACCATCTTCCTCGACGAGGTCGCGACGGCGTCGCCCGCGCTCCAGGTGAAGCTGCTGCGGGTGCTCCAGACGATGCAGTTCGAGCCGGTCGGGGCCGTGAAGACGCACGCCGTCGATGCCCGCGTGATTTTCGCCACCAACGAGGACCTCGCGGCGCTCGTGGCAGCGGGCCGCTTCCGGGCAGACCTCTTCTGGCGGATCAACGTCGTGACGATCGAGATGCCCGCGCTGCGCGAACGTCCCGGCGACATCGCGCAGCTGGCCACCCACTTTCTCAGGGTCGCCGCCGCGAAGGCCGGCCGCCGGGTGGAGGGCTTCACGCCCGCTGCGCTCGCTGCGCTGGCCGACCACGGCTGGCCGGGCAACGTCCGCGAACTCGAGCATGCCGTGGAGCGTGCCGTGTTCCTCGGCCGGGGCCCGCTGGTGGACGTCGCCGACCTGCCGCCGCACCTCGACTCCGCCCTCGTCGTCCCGCGATCGGTGGGCCCGGCCGCCTGCTCCCTCAAGGTCGCCCTCACGCAGCCCGAGCGGCAGATGATCCTCGCCGCCCTCGACCGCCACGGGTGGCGGCGCGACGCCGCCGCGAGGGCGCTCGGCATCAATCGCACGACGCTCTACAAGAAGGCGAAGAGGCTGGGGATGGATCTGGCCGCGCTGGAGCCGAGCATCCACGCCAGCGCTCCGCAGAGCGCGAGCCGGTAGGCGATGAAGGGCCACAGCGTGTGGGTCGTGAGCACGCGGAGGAGCCAGCGGATCGAGGCGTAGCCGACCACGGCCGCCGTGAGCGTGCCGACGACGGCGTGGAGCGTGGCCTCGCCCGAGCCGAAGATCGCGTGCCGCTGCTGCCAGGCCTCGAGGAATCCCGCAGCGGCGACGGCGGGGAGCGAGAGCAGGAATGAGAACCGTGCCGCCGTGGCCCGGTCGAGGCCGGTCGCCATGCCCGCCGAGATCGTGACCCCGCTGCGCGACGTGCCGGGGATGAGGGCGAGCACCTGCGCGAGGCCCATGACGATCCCGTCGCGGATCCCCACCGCGTCGAGCCCGTCGCGGCCCCGATCGCCACGCCGGGCCCGGCGCCATGCCAGCCACTCGGCGGCCGCCATCACGAGCGTCGCGAACAACAGCGCCCCGGTCACCACCTCCAGACGCCGCGCCTCGCCGCGGATCAGGTGCCGGGCCGCGAATCCGACGACCACGATCGGCAGCGTGCCGGCGGCGACCAGCAGGCCCGCACGGGAGTCGGCGTGCGCCAGGGGCCGGCCGGAGCGGATTCCGGCGAGTGTCCCGCGGGCGAGCCGCACGATGTCGTGCCGGAGGGCCACGCAGACCGCCGCGAGCGTGCCGCACTGGATCACCGCCGAGTAGGCCGCGCCCGGGTCGTCCCAGCCGCAGAGGGCGGGGATGATGCGGAGGTGCGCGGTGCTCGAAATCGGCAGGAACTCGGTGAGCCCCTGCACGATTCCGAGCGTGATCGACTCGACGAGCGTCATGGCCGCTTCAAAATACCTTTTCCGTCGGGCATACTGTCGGGCTCGGCTTCGAACCACACGTCTCCCGAACCCCCATGGGCATCATGTTCCGCAATCTCAGCACCGTCGGCCTCCCCCTCTCCGGACGTCCCAGCGAACTGATCGAGCTGGCTTTGTCGTTCGGCTTCGACTCGATGGACATCGACATCGTCGACTTCGAGCAGCAGGCCGAAGTGTACGGCGTGGAGCACGCCCGCCGGCTGATGGTGAGCGCCCGGCTGAAGAGCGGTCTCTTCCAACTGCCGGTCCATCTCGATGCCGACGACGAGGCCTTCGAGCACGACGTCGCGCTCCTGCCCCGCCGGCTGGAACTCGCCCGGGCCACGGAGGCGCTCCGTGCCGTCGCCACGGTCGCGGCTGCGTCCGAAGATCACTCGTTCAAGGACTTTCTCGAACTCCACCGACGCCGGCTCGACACGATCGGCGACATGCTCGCCAAGCACGGGATCGCGCTCGGGCTGGCGATCCGCCCCGAGACGGAGGCGGCCGCCGGCAAGGGCAGCCAGTTCATCGGCACGTACGAGGGCCTGCTGGGCCTCGTGGCCGTGTCGCACCCCAGCGTGGGGGCGGTCATCGACTCCTGGGCCCTCCACGTGACGGGCGAGGGCCTCGACGTGATCGGGAAGGTGCCGCGGGGCCGGATCGTCGAGGTGCGGCTGTCGGATGCTCCGCGGGAAGCGAGGGGCGTCGACCTCGAGGCCAGCCAGCGGCTGCTGCCGTGCGAGACCGGAACGATCAGCGCAGCGGCGGTGCTTACGCACGCCCGCCAGGCGGGATTCGACGGGCCCGTCACCCCGTGGGCCGACCGCGCCGCCCTCGCCGGCCGTGGCCGTGAAAAGGTCGTCCGGCTCGCCGGCGACCGGATGGAGGCGGCCTGGCGGGAAGCCGGACTGCCGATCGTGCCCCGGTGGTTCCTGCCCGTGGCGAAGGACGGCCCGACCTTCGGCGAACCGATCCCTGCTGCAGCGGAGTAGCGTCCGGCATCATCCCGGTTCGCGGATCCACTTCACGGGAATTCTCGGCTTCCTGCCGAAATTCCCTTGGCCGACCTCCGTCGGCTGGGGCGAACCCGGCCCTCCGGGCCTGACGCGGTGAAACGATCGTTCATCCCGGTTCACGGATCCACTTCACGCGGGGGGATCCGCCGCCGTCGACGGCCGATCCGCGGATGAACTCCGAAACGTAGCGGAGCGTCTTGCCCGGGCGGTCGGGATCGCGGAAGCTGTCACCCTTCTGCAGGAGATCGGCAGCTGGTCCGGCATGCCACCGAAGGCGCGGGCTCCGGCGGCCTGGCAGGGAAACCAGTGCCCGGTTCCCTCGCCGTCGACGAGGTAGAACTCCGGGTAGCAGTGCCCCTCCACCCAAACCGTGCGGGCGGGTATGCCCTCAACGCGGCACAGCGCGATGAACAGGCAGGTGAGTTCCTCGCAGTCTCCCCAGCCGTCCGCGAGGGCTCTGGCCGCCCCCTTCAGTTCACCGTTGCGGTACTCCACCTTTTCGCGCACGACGTCGTAGAGCGCCTCCACCTTTCGCCAGCCCGCGAGATCCTCCCCCGTGTTGTGGGCGAGCTTCACGATCTTGGGGTGCCGCGTCTCGACGTAGGGGCTCGGGCCGAGGAAGGCCCGCAGGGCGCGGTCCGGTTTCTCGGGGGGAGCGAGCGACGACGGATCGGCCGGGGGAATGATCGAGGAGCGTTCGAGGGCGAACGTGACGACCGCGCGGGCCACGTCGCCGGCCGGCAGGTCCGGAATCTCGATCACCATCTGCTTCACGCCGCCGGGCAGCGTCCTGTAACGCAGGGAGCGCACGTCGGGCGACACGTCCTCGGCCACGATCTGCACCCGCTGCTCGGGCCAGTCGGCCGGCACCGGGAGCGTGGCGTAGATGCCGCGACACGGTCCGCCCTCGGCCGTCACCTCCACGCCCACCCTGAATCTCTGCTGGCGGGTGTCGCCGAGGGTCGGGCCCGCGGCCGCCTCCTGCGATTCGAGAAATTGCGCGGCGGCGGGGCGCGAGGCTGCCAGCGACAACAGCCAGATCACGCATGCGAGAATCCGGGTCTTCATGAGAGTGGTATCGGCGCGGTGCCCGCCGGAGATCGCGCAGGCCGCCGGTTTGCCGTCTGGGAAGACCCGGTGGCCGGGGGAGTTCGGCTGGAGAACTCGCCCGTGGGGGCACTGGCTCCGGGCAAGGGGCTCGATTGTTCGGGGCCTCCACGGCTGATACACTTCGGGGCTCGTCCGTATCGTGGCCCGAGCGTCCCCTTCCTCCAACCCGTTTTTCCCGAAACCCCACACACGCATGGTCAACCGCAACCTCATCCGCGAACTCGAACTCGGAGACGAACTCGACCAGGAACTCGAACAGGCCCTCGCCGGCACCGAAGCCGGAGAGTATTCGGTGGGCACGGCCACCCTGGCGGTGAATTCGGTGCTGATGGGCAAGATCCTGCGGGTGGACGACGAGTTCGTGCTCGTCGACGTGGGCTACAAGAGCGAGGGCCACATCCCGCGCAACGAGTGGGACGAGTCGGAGCCGCCGCCACAGATCGGCGACACCGTGAAGGTGCTCCTCGAGGAGTTCGAGGACGGCCAGCAGGAGGAACAGCGGGGGCTGATCACTCTTTCGAAGCGGAAGGCGCGCCGGATCGAGGA
>RFPF01000084.1 GCA_009926295.1 Planctomycetia bacterium | reverse complement strand
GCGATCTCCAGTCGCGACTCGCCGAGGCGTTCGCGCGCTGGGAGGCGCTGGAGGCGGAAACATGAGCCACGCTCAGGAGCGCGTGCCCACGAACAGCGTGTTCCAGCCGCCACCCGTCGGGTGTGCGCGGGCCCTCACGGCGTTCACGGAGAAGCCGGCTCTCTCCATGCGGGCGAGGAACCGCGGGTCGTCGGTCGCCGACCAGACGGCGAGCCGCCCCCGTGGCCGCAGTGCCTCGCGGGCCGAACTGAGGCCGGCGGCCGCGTAGAGACGGTCGTTGCCTGCGGCGGTCAGGCCGGTCGCGCCGTTATCCACGTCGAACAGGATCGCGTTGAACCGGGCCGTGCTCCCCGCGATCACGTCGGCCACGTCACCGGTGACGATCTCGACCCTCGGGTCGGCCAGCTCCACGCCGGCGAGCCGGTGGGCGGGATCGCGGTTCCACGCGATCACGGCGGGGATGAGTTCGGCGACGACCACCGTGGCGTCGGCCGCGACGTGCCGCAGCGTCTCCCGCAGCGTGAACCCGAGGCCCAGGCCCCCGATGAGCACCGCGGCGCGAGGCCGGCCGCTGAGGCCGGAACAGGCCAGTTCGGCGAGCCGTTCTTCCGAGTGATGCTGCCGCGTCGACATCAGCTCGACGCCGCCCACGCGGATCGCGAGCGTGCCGTCGTGCTCGTGGAGCGTGATCGGCGTGCCGTCGGGCGTGGCGGCGCTTGCCAGCAGTCGGGTGGGCTTCATCGGTCGACGCCGACGGTGGCGGGTGCGGTGCCGCCGTCGGCACGGGGGGCCGGTGCGGATCGCGTTGCCACGAGGATTCGGTTGCTCGCCGGATTGAGGATGCTCGCCCCGTCGTCGTATCGGCTCGCCACGAGTTCCACCGTGTAACCGGCGTTCTCGAACTGCGCCATCATCGGCTCGCAGTAGGGATGTGACACGGGCATGCGGCCCCAGGTGTGCATGCCGGGAATCCGCACCTCGTGGCGGGCCACTCGGGCCAGTTCCGTCACGGCCCGCAGGTGGAAGTCGAGGTCGAAGTCGAACCCGTCGTGCATGCCGCCGTCGGCGAGCGGCGCATAGATCATGAGCAGGTTGGCGGAGAGCACGAGATCGAAGGCACGGTCGGCGAACGGCAGGGCGGGAAGACAGCCCGTCACGTAGCGGCCCTCCCCGCCACGGCTGCGAAAGTCGGCCGAGAAGCGGTCGAGGGCGACGTGCTTCGCGCGATAAAACGCGTCGATGTCGGCATACTGCAGGGATTCGGGGTTGCGGCGGATCTGCTCGCGGCAGGCATCGACGTCGGCCCGCCCCTGCGCGACGATCGCGTCGGCGTCGCGGGCATACTGCGGATCGCACCCGGTGACGTCGAGCCCGCGGGCGAGGCACTCCGCCACGAAACTGCCGGGTCCGCTCGCGACATCGAGGACGCGCCGGCCGCGCAGGGCACCGAGGTCGAGGGCGAACATCTCCAGGTATTCGTCGAGCGTGCGGCCGAAGAACGCCACCTGCCGCAGCCGGAATCGGCCCGCGTCCTCCGTCATCGGAAAGGCTGCTCCTCGCTCGGCGGCACTGGTCATGGATCACGTCGTCGTGGCGCTGCCGACCCGCTCGGACAGTGTATCAACGACGACTCCCGCAGGACTGGTTTCCCGCTGAAACTGTGGCATAGTGGTGGCCATGGCAACGAAGGAAGCCTCCCTCCCGGGCCCGTCCGATCGCGCCGCCGCCCTCAAGGCGCGGCGGCAACGCAAGATGGCCCGCTCCGCGCACGCCTACGTGCGCGGCAACACGAAGAATTTCTACGATTGGCTCGAGGGCAACACCGGCGAGGCCGTGCCGGCCGGCCCGGCGATCTGGATCTGCGGCGATTGCCACGCCGGCAACATCGGCCCGATCGCGAGCGCCAAGGGCACCGTTTCGATCCAGATTCGCGACCTCGACCAGACCGTGGTCGGCAACCCCGCCCACGACCTGATCCGGCTCGGCCTGTCGATGGCGAGCGCCGCCCGCGGCTCCGATCTGCCCGGCGTGACCACCGCACGGATGATGGAACAGATCGTCGAGGGCTACGAGCAGAGCTTCGGGGCCGTGGCCGATGCCGACGACGAGTGGCCGGAGGTGGTGCAGCAGGCGATGAAGGCCGCCCTCAAGCGAGGCTGGAAGGACCTCGCCCGGGAGCGGATCGAGGACACGAAGCCGACGATCCCGCTGGGCAGGACGTTCTGGCCGCTCGCGCCCGAGGAGCGAGAGGCGATCGACGCGCTGTTCGCCACCGATGCCGGCCACCGGCTGGTGACCGCGCTTCGGTCGCGGCCCGACGACGCCGAGATCGAGGTGGTCGACGCGGCCTACTGGGTAAAGGGCTGCAGCTCCCTGGGCCTGCTGCGCTGCGCCGTGCTCGTGGCGGTGGGGGGCAAGAAGGGCGAAGTGTGCCTCGTCGACATCAAGGAGGCCGTACCGGCGCTCGCCCCGCGGGCCGCCGAGGCGGAGATGCCGGTCGACCACGGCGAGAGGGTGGTGGCCGGCGCGTGGCACCTGTCGCCCGCGCTCGGCGACCGGATGCTCGCCGCGAAGCTGCTTGACCGGCCGGTATTCGTGCGGGAACTCCTCCCGCAGGACCTGAAGTTCGACGTGGCATGCCTGACCTGCGAAGAGGCGATGCGGCTCGCGCGGTTTCTGGCGACGGTCGTGGGCAAGGCGCATGCCCGGCAGATGGACGAGCCGACGCGGAAGTCGTGGCAGGAGGTGCTCGGACAGCACCGCTCGAAGACGCTCGACGCGCCGTCGTGGCTGTGGGCGAGCGTCGTCGACCTCCTCGCGACGCACGAAAAGGCGTATCTCGAGCACTGCCGACGTTATGCCAGCGAGTCGGCCGGGGCGTGAAGCGGCGCCGCCCGGCGGCTATTTGGGCGTCGCGAAGATGTCGAAGTGGGGCCTTTTCGTCATGTCGGCTTCGGCGAGGATCTCCCCCTCGTATCGCTCGTCATCGATGAACCGGCGGACGGTGTAGCCGAGGTCGGCGAGATCGCGCCAATAGCCCCTGCGCTCGGCCTCTGGAAGGTGGCGGTAGATCTCGCTTTTGAGAAACGGACGGTTCGTCTCGAACAGGCTCCGCATCGTGCCGAACACGGCGCGGTCGAAGCCCTCGGTGTCGATCTTCACGAAGCGGACCCGCGGCACGGAGTCCGGGTAGTTGGCCTGCAGCCAGTCGACCACCCGTCGGCCCTCGACCTTCAACTTGAAGAAGCAGGAGTGGCGCCAGGCGTCGATCCCCTCGTGGCAGCCGCCATTGCAGAAACTCGGGTCGTTGTATTCGAACTCGTACTGCCGGTCCTCCGGCGTGGCGGCGAAGTTCAGGGCGACCAGGTTGCCGAGCCGGCGGTTGAGCCCGCTGTTGGCGAGCAGCACCTTGTAGACATATCGATTGGGCTCGAGGCCGAACGCGACGCCCGTCGGCCCGGCGGCCAAGGCCATCGGCAGCGTCGAGTCGCCGGCGTGGGCCCCGACGTCGATCGCGGCGTCGCCCGGACGCACGTAGTCGCGAATCGCCCGCAGGGCCCGCGGGCTGGGCCGATAGTCCCTGCAGCGCGGGTGCTGCCAGACGGCGAACTCGATCGCCTGGCCGTCGAGCACGACCCGCTCGATCTCGAAGGTGTATTCCCGCGTGCCCGGCTTCAGGCCGCATGCGTACAGCATCTCCCTGAGCTTCATGCCGTTTCCTCACGCGATCGCGATGCTCGATGCACGCGGGTCATGGCGATTCGAGCCACGCGAGGTCGAACCGTGCACAAACGATCGACCTGCCCGATTCGTAGAGGCAGAGCACGGTGCCGTCGGGCAGCACGGCCAGGTCGGAGTAGGCGCTCGGGCCCGGCTCGAGGGTTTTCCTCGCGGACCAGGTCCGGCCGTCGTCGCGGCTGAGCGCGACCGACAGGTTTCTGCGCTTCCCCCGGCCGCCCGTGTCCGGGCCGGCGGGCAGCGTGTGGGGGTTGGAAAACAGGAGCGCGCCCGAGGGGTGTGCCACCAGGCCGGCCATGCAGACCGGCTCCCAGAGGTCGGGCTGGAATGCGGGAGCCGTCCAGTCGGTCGCGCCGTCGGGGCTGGTGGCCACGAGCTTGCGGTTCGGCTTCGACAGGCTCCGCGAAACCATCATCACGCGGCCGTCGGAAAGCGGTGCGAGGATCGACTCATTGGGGCAGACGAAATCGCCTTCGTTCGGCATCACGATCGAGCCCGCCTGCCAGGTGCGGCCGTGGTCGTCGCTGAAGACCGTGCCCGCCGCCGAGGGGCCGTGGTCGCCCACGCCGCCGTACGCCAGCCAGATCGGCACGACGAGCCGGCCCCCCTTCAACTGGATGCCGTGGCCCGGGCCCGGGGCGATCACCTTCCAGTCATACCGCGTGCGGAAGGGCTCGAAGCTCGACGTCACCTCGACGGGGTCGGTCCACGTGACCCCCTCGTCACCGCTGCGCATCGAGAAGCAGCGGGCGTAGTTCACGCAGTACAGGAATTCGACACCGCCGGTGTGGCGATCCACGATCGCGACGGGATTGTTCACGGTCTGCTCATGCTCGCCGCCCGTCTTGCTGCGAGGGTTTCCCTCGATCCGCGGCCCCCGGTGGGCGATCCTCTCGGGGCCGAGCCACGTGCGGCCGCCGTCGAGTGACCGCCGCAGGTGGATCTCGATCTCCCCCCAGTCCTTGTCCGTGTTCGTGCGGGCCTCGCAGTAGGCGAGGACGGTACCTGCGGCAGTGACCACGATGCCGGGAATCCGATACCGCGTGACACCGTTCATCCCGGGCGGGAAGACCTCGGTCGTTTCAGTCGGATCATCGGCCGCCAGGCTCCATCCCGGCGCGGCTGCGAGGGTGAGCCATGCCAGAAGGAGCCACGCCCGAACTCCGCGGCGGCGGGGGCCGCCCCGAGTGGCGTGCGGTGTCGTCGATTCAGTCCGTGATGGAGGCATGGTGCTCATGGCCATGGCCCGGGGGCCGTCTTCAGGCGGCCCCGAGCCCCTCGATGCGCCGCCAGGCGCTCACCTGGCCGAGGTGCATCATCATGTGGCCGCCGCAGTAGAACGCCTGCGCCGAGCCGATCGTGGGGAAGAGTTCCTTCATCCGGCCCTCGGCCGGGTTCGGCCTCTGGAACGCGTCGTCGGGCGTGCTGCGAAGGGCGCCGGTCACCATGCGGTGCCCTTCGCGAAAGAAGGTGACGATGTCGTCCATCGCCGGATACAGGTCGAGGTCCCGATCGTCGACGCACGTCGCATCCTTCGAAAACCGGTCCTCGAAGTGCTCGGGAACCGGAGGGGACGGGCAGCCGATCTGGTGCAGGATCTTCGGGGCGTAGAGGCTCAGGTGACCGTACACGAAGGCCGGATGGTTGGACTCGACCATCCGCCCCCCGACCTCGGCGAACCGGGGGAATCGTGCGGCCGGGATTCCCTTGAGGAGACGGTCGGCGTAGCCGAGCGACAGCTGGAGGGAATCAGCGATCACGTTGCCGAGCGAGCGCGACATGGCGGGCGGTCCTCCGGGGGCGTGTTCAGGTGGTGGCGAATCGACGGATCGCCTCGGGGAGCGCGACGCACTCCTCGGCGAACACCCGGGCGGCGAGCGACTCGGGCGTGTCGTCGGGGAGCACGGGCACCGTCCGCTGCAGCAGGATGCGGCCGTGATCATACTCGTTGTCGACGAGATGCACCGTGCATCCTGAGACGGTACAGCCCCGTTCCAGGACCGCCCGATGCACGTGGATCCCGTGGAAGCCCTTGCCGCCGAACGCCGGCAGCAGGGCCGGATGGATGTTGACCACCCGGCCGACGAAGTCGGTGGGAATCTCGACGAGGTTGAGAAACCCCGCCATCACCACGAGTTCGGCGTCGACCGCCCGGCAGGCGTTGAAGATCGCGCTGCTCCAGATCGGCAGCGGTGTGTTTCCCTTCGGCAGCACGTGCACCGGCAGGCCGGCCCGGTGCGCGATCCTCACCCCGCGCACGTCCCCCCGGCTCGACACCACGATTCCCACCGTCGCCCCGAGCGTTCCGTCGGCGATCCGCTCGAGCAGGTTCTCGAGGGTGCGTCCGGAGCCGGAGAGGAGGACGGCGATGCGGATGGGCATGGGTGCGGGCGGGTGGAAAACCGGGGTGGAGCCCGGCCTACGTCTTCACATGGATGGTGAGGGGGTGGCCGTCGAGGTCGAGTGATTCGCTCGTCGCCCCCGGGAGTTCGGCGAACACGGCCGATTCCGCGAGCGTCTCGCCCGTCACGTAGGCAAGGTGCCGCTCGAGCGCGCCGCGCAGCTCCGCCGACGGCGTCTCGAACCCGAGCGTGATCCGATCGGTGAAGTCGAGGTCGAGCGTCTTGCGCTGCGACTGGATCGCGTGCACGACCTCTCGCACGAGGCCCTCGGCCACGAGTTCCGGCGTGAGCTGGCTGGCCACGACGACCACGGCGTGCGGGCTCTCGGCCGCGGCCCAGCCCTCCCTGGCGGTCGTGCGGACGATCACGTCCTCCTTCTCGATCACGGCCGCGCCGCCGCCGGTGAGCGGGATCGTGGCCCGGCCATCGGCGGCGAGCGCCGCCAAGAGCGCCGCGGCGTCGGCCTTGGCCAGCGCATCGCGGGCCTTCGGCAGATCCTTTCCGAGCCGGGGGCCGAGCTTCTTGAGGTCGGGAAGCACGCTGCGCGTGATGTAGCGGTCGGGCTCACGGCAGATCTCGAACTGCTTCACGTTGAGCTCGTCGCAGACGAGGTCGGCATGGGCGGCGAGCCACGCCTCGTCCGTCGGCGACGCCGCGGCGAGGATCACCTCCACCTTCGAGAGCGGCTGGCGGACCTTGAGCTTCTCGGCGGCCCGGGCCGCGCGGCCGAGCGACGCGACGTCGCGCACCAGCGCCATGCGGCGGACGAGGTCGGCATCGACGAGCGTTGCGTCGCCGAGGGGATAGTCGGTGAGGTGGACGCTCTCCGGGGCCGACGCGCCGAACGCGGCCACGGCGAGGTTTTGCCAGATGGCCTCGGTGACGAACGGCACGAACGGCGCCGCCAGCCGCGCGATCGTGAGCAGCGTCTCGTAGAGCGTCCAGTAGGCGTCGAGCTTGTCGCGATTCCCCCCGGGCCCGGCGTCGGCCCGGCCCGCGGCCCAGAAGCGGTCGCGCGAGCGGCGCACGAACCAGTTGCTTACGGCGTCGACGAGCGTTGAGAGCCGCTGGGCGGCGCCGAAGTGGTCGTAGCGATCGAGTCGCTCGACCATCTCGGCCGCGGTCGCGTGCACCTCCGACAGCATCCACCGGTCGAGCTCACCGCGGTCGGCGACGGGCGTCCAACCCTTCGCGCACGCGAGGTCGGCATGGTCGAGGGAGCCCGGCGTCGCGAGGAGCGAGGCCGGATCGAACCCGTCGATCCGGGCATAGATCGCGAAGAAGGAGTAGACGTTCCAGAGCCGCAGCAGGAACTCCGGCACGCTCTCGCGGATCGCCCGCTCGCTGTAGCGGATGCTCGTCCACGGGGGCTGGCCGGCGAGGAAGAACCAGCGCAGGGCGTCGGCACCGTACTTGTCGAAGATCTCTGCTGGCTCGCGATAGTTGCGCCTGCTCTTCGACATCTTCTGCCCATCCTCGCCGAGCATGTGTCCGAGGACGATGCAGGTCTTGAAGGGGTGAGGGTACGGTGTCGCCTCGCAGCCGAAGAGGAGCGTGCTGATCGCAAGCTGGCTGTAGAACCAGCCACGGGTCTGGTCGATCGCCTCCGAGATGAAGTCGGCCGGGAACTGGGCCTTGAACTCGGCGTCGCCCGCGTGCGGCCAGCCCCACTGGGCGAACGGCATCGCGCCCGAGTCGAACCAGCAGTCGATCACCTCCGGCACGCGCCGCATCCGCGCGTTTTTCGCGAAGGGCGAGTCATACGTGACGGCGTCGATGTAGGGCTTGTGGACCCGGAGGTCGTCGGAGAGGGAGGGATCGGCCGCCTTGGCCCTCTCGAAGACGTCGATCCCCGCGACGCCGGGTTTCGCGAGGATCGCCGCGTACGACGGCAGGGCCTCCATCTTTCCGGTCTCGTCGCACACCCAGATCGGCAGCGGCGTGCCCCAGTAGCGCTCGCGGGAGAGCGCCCAGTCGACGTTGGTCTCGAGGAAGTTGCCGAAGCGGCCGTCCTTGATGTGCTCGGGCAGCCAGTCGATGCGGGCGTTGTTGGCGAGCATCTGTTCGCGGAACTGGCTCGTGCGGATGAACCAGCTCTGCCGCGGATACTGGATCAGGGGGTCGGCATCGGCCCGCCAGCAGAAAGGATAGTCGTGAACGTACTGCTCCTGGTGCACGAGTAGGCCCCGGGCCTTGATGTCGCGGGTGATGTCGCGGTCGCACTCCTTCACGAACCGGCCGCTGCCCATGCCGAAGGCGTCGGTGAACGTGCCGTCTGGGGCCACGCAGTTGACGAGGGTCGGGCCGTGTCCGGCGGCGAACCTCGCCTGCTCCGCGATCAGGACGGTGTAGTCCACCTCGCCGAACGCCGGCGCGACGTGGACGATGCCGGTGCCGGAGTCGGTGGTCACGAAGTCGGCCGCGACGACCCGCCAGGCGACGGGTGCCTCGCCGCCGGCGGCGAGCGGCGCCACGGGTGGCCTGCCTGCGGCGCGAAACGTGTCGAACGGCGGAGCATACGAGCGGCCGACGAGCGCCGTGCCCGGCATATGATCGACGATGTCGAACGACATTTTCAGCTTTTCGCCGAGCGTTGCCGCGAGTGGCTCGGCGATGACGTACTCCGGCGCGTCGGCGACACCGGCTTCGCGCAGGACGACGTACGCGAGATCGGCCTTCACGGCGGCGAACTGGTTCGAGGGCAGCGTCCAGGGAGTCGTGGTCCAGGCGACGAGGCTCCTGCGCGTCGGCTGCCCTTCGTCGTCGAGCAGCGGGAAGGCGACGTAGACGCTCGGGTCGGCGACCTCGCGGTAGCCCTGGCCGACCTCGCCGCTCGAGAGAGCCGTGCCCCCCTGCGCCCACCACCACACGATCTTGTGTCCCTGGTAGAGGAGGCCCTGGTCGAAGAGCGTCGCGAGCGCCCACCACACGCTCTCCACGAACCTCCGGTGGTAGGTGACGTAGGCCTGGGAGAGATCGATCCAGAAGCCGATCCTCTCGGTGAGAGTTTCCCACTCCCTCATGTAACGCCAGACGCTCTCCTGGCACTTGTGGATGAAGGGCTCCACGCCGTAGGCCTCGATCTCGGCCTTCGAGTGGATGCCGAGTTCCTTGCAGACCTCCACTTCCACGGGCAGACCGTGCGTGTCCCAGCCCGCCTTGCGCTCGCAATACTCGCCCCGCATCGTGCGGTAGCGCGGGTAGAGATCCTTGATCGTGCGGGTCAGGCAGTGGCCGGGATGCGGCATCCCGTTCGCCGTCGGCGGGCCCTCGTAGAACACGAACCGCTTCGCACCGCGGCGGCGTTCCAGCGACTTGCGGTAGATCCCGCCGTCGCGCCAGATCGCCGCGATCGACCGTTCGAGCGCGGGAAAGTCGGGTTTTCCGCGGACGGGTTCGAACATTCGCGCCGGGGGAGCGGTGACGGGATCGGGCTGGAAAAACCGCAATCCTACCGCGACGGGCGTGGGTCCCACAGGGGGCTCGTGGCCGTGCCGTGATAGACTTTCGCGGCCGCCGGGTGAGGCGGCCACAGGAGGCGTTGCGCGTGCACCGATGCGGGCTGCTCGTGGTCGTCTGCTCGCTCCACCTCGCCGGGGCTCTGCCGGTCATCGCGGACGATTTTCCGCAGCCTTTCGACACCGAAACCGACCTCTCGCGGCGGCGGCTCACGCCCGCCGAGGCGGCGCAGGGATACCGCGTGCCCGATGGCTTCTCCGTCGGCGTGTTCGCCTCCGAACCCGACGTGATGAACCCGATCGCAGTGGCGTGGGACACCCGTGGCCGCCTGTGGGTCGCGGAAAACTTCACCTACGCGGAGCGCGCGACCCGGTTCGAGGCGGGATTGCGCGACCGGGTGACCATCCTGTCAGACGCCGACGGCGACGGGCGGATCGACGGTCGCAGGGTGTTCGCCGCCGATCTGCAGGCGCTCACGGGCGTCGAGGTGGGACTCGGGGGCGTGTGGCTCATGTGCCCGCCGCGGCTGCTCTTCGTGGCCGATCGTGACGGCGACGACGTGCCCGACGGCCCGCCCGAGACGGTGCTCGAGGGGTTTACGATTCCCCCGGAGAACCACCACAACCTCGCCAACGGCCTGAGGTTTGGCCCCGATGGGTGGCTGTATGGCCGCTGTGGCGCCTCGGCGCCGGGGCTCGTCCGCCGGGCCGACGCCCCCGCCGCCTACGAGGTGCCCCTGCGCGGCGGCATCTGGCGTTATCACCCGGCGACGCGGCAGTTCGAGGCCGTCTGCCACGGCACCACGAATCCATGGGGCCACGACTGGGATGCCCACGGCGAGGCATTTTTCATCAACACGGTCAACGGCCACCTCTGGCACGTCATTCCCGGGGCGCACTTCGCCCGCCCACACACGCTCGCCGCCAGCCCGCTCGTGTACGAGCCGATCCAGATGCACGCCGACCACTGGCACTGGGACACCGGCACCAGCTGGACCGACTCGCGGTCGGCCAGCGGGGAGCACGACCGCCGCGGGGGCGGTCATGCGCACGTCGGGATGACGATCTACGGCGGCCTGCAGTGGCCGGAGGAATACCGCGGCCGGCTGTTCACCCTCAACCAGCACGGCAGGCGGATGAACGTCGAGCGGCTGGAGCGGGAGGGAAGCGGCTACGTGGGGCGACACGAGCCCGACGCGCTGTTCGCGGCCGATCCCTGGATGCGGGGCATCGAGGTCACCTACGGCCCCGACGGATCGGTGTATCTGGTCGACTGGAGCGACACGGGCGAGTGCCACGACCACACCGGGGTGCACCGCAACTCGGGCCGCATCTACAGGGTGACCCACGGCCCGCCCACCGCCACGCCTCCGCCCGATCTCGCACGCGTCGACGCCGCAGCCCTCGTGGCGGTGCTCACGGGGGCGAACGAGTGGCTGGCGCGGGCAGCCCGTCGGGAGTTGTGCAACCGCGCGGCACGCGGGATCGACGTCGATCCC
>RFPF01000083.1 GCA_009926295.1 Planctomycetia bacterium | reverse complement strand
AAGGTGATGATCCACCAGCCCTACGGCCAGGTCGGCGGGCAGGTGAGCGACATCGAGATCCAGGCCGACGAGATCATCAAGACCCGGTCGATCCTCAACGAGATCCTCGCCCACCACACCGGCCAGCCGCTCGAGCGGATCGCGAAGGACACCGACCGCGACCGCTACCTCACCGCCACCGAGGCCAAGGACTACGGCCTCGTGGATGACGTGCTGACCAAGCCGCCGGTCGCCGAAGAGGAGAAGGACTGACACACCCATGCCACTGATACCGTTCGTCATCGAGAAGTCCGGCCGCGAAGAGCGTGCCATGGACATCTACAGCCGGCTGCTGAAGGATCGGATCGTGTTCCTCGGCACGCAGGTGAACGACGAGGTGGCCAATGCCATCGTCGCGCAGCTGCTCTTCCTCCAGTCGGACGACCCGAAGTCGGACATCCACCTCTACATCAACTCGCCGGGCGGCAGCGTGACGGCGGGTCTGGCCATCTACGACACGATGCAGTTCGTCACCTGCGACGTGGCGACCTACTGCATCGGGCAGTGCGCCTCGATGGGCGCCGTGCTGCTCACGGCGGGTGCGAAGGGGAAGCGGAGGGCGCTTCCGAACTCGCGGATCATGATCCACCAGCCGCTCGCCGGCATGGAGGGCACGGCGGAGGAGATCATGATCCACGCCAAGGAGTTCAAGAACATCAAGCACAAGCTCAACGCGATCCTGCTCAAGCACACCGGCCACCCGCTCGAGAAGATCGAGCAGGACACGGATCGCGACCGTTTCATGTCGGCGCAGGAGGCGCTCGACTACCGGCTGATCGACGAGGTGATCGAGAGGATGCCCGGAGTGAAGTCGGGCGGGTGACCCCGCCGCACGACGTCGGACACCTTCGGTGGATCGAGGCCCAGGATTGACGCGCAGGGAGGCGCATCATGACACGGCTGAACGAATCGCTCGAATTTCGCGAACCTCGCCGCCCGTCGGCGGCGCGGCATGCCGTCTTCCCGGTATCGACGGCCCGCCTCCTGCTAGCGGTCGTGCCGTCGGTGCTCGTGGTGTCCGGTGTCGGATGCCGCAGCGACCTCAATCAGCAGCTGCTCGAACGGGAGCTGCGGCTGCAGGAGGATCAGATCTACCAGCTCCAGGACGAGCTGCATTTCAGGGGATCGCGGCTCGACCGGCTGGCCGTCGAGAACGCCTCGCTCAAGAAGCAGCTCGGCATCGGCGACTCACCCACGCCCGCCCGCCGCGGCGACGCGCCTGCCGGGCTCGAGCTGCCGGGCCGTGCGCCGCGGTCCGTCTCCCCGCCCGCTTCCGACGGTCTCCGCTTCGGAACGCCGGAGGCCATTCCCGCGCCCGCCACGCCTCCCGCGACGATCCTCCCGCCCACGCTCGAGGGCGTGCCGCCACTGACGGCGGAGCCGGGCGGCTCCCGCGGGGCCGCATCCCCCGCGGACGTGAAGCGGCTGTCGCACGAGGAGAGCCTGTCGGCGGAGGGCCGGATCTCGCATCTCGTCATCAATCCATCGAGATCCAGCGGCTTCGACGGAGACGGAGACGGCGCAAGCGACGGCCTCGCGATCGTGTTCGAGCCTCGTGACGCCGACGACCGGCTGGTGACCGCCGGCGGTGACGTCTCGATCGTCGCCTGTGATCCGGCCGCGCCGGGAGGCCCGGAGGGCGCGCCGCTGGCGACATGGGATGTGCCCGCGGCGGAGTCGCTCGCACACTTCCGCCGCACTTCCCGGGCGCGTGGCCTGCACTTCACGCTCCCCTGGCAGGGCCGCAGACCCGCCGGCGACCACGTGCGCGTGTTCGTGAAGCTCACGACCTTCGACGGCCAGTCGTTCGAGGCCGATGCCACCGTTCCCACGAGGTAGGGCGGGGCCGCCCGAACAGGGCCGGCGGCGGTCGACCCGCGGCTACAGCCCGCGGTCCTCGAGGAAGTTGAGCAGGTCGGCGACACGATTGGAGTAGCCCCACTCGTTGTCGTACCAGCTCACCACTTTCACGAAGTTGCCGAGGCCGATCGTGTCGACCGCCGAGAAGATCGAGCTGTGCGGGTCGCCCCTCAAGTCGGTCGAGACGAGCTCCTTCTCGGTGTAGCGCAGGATGCCCTGGAGCGGTCCCTCGGCCGCCTTCTTCATCGCGGCGTTGATGTCGGCGGGCGACGCTTCCTTGTTGAGGAGTGCCGTGAAGTCCACCACGCTCACCGTCGGCGTCGGCACGCGGAATGCCATGCCCGTGAACTTGCCCTGGAGGGCGGGGATCACGAGCCCCACCGCCTTCGCCGCGCCGGTGCTCGAGGGCACGATGTTGAGCGCCGCGGCCCGGGCATCGCGCAGGTCCTTGGCGGCGGTGTCCACGGTCTTCTGGGAGTTCGTGTAGGCGTGCACGGTGGTGAGCAGTCCACGGTCGATTCCCCACGTCTCGTGGAGCACCTTGGCCACCGGCGCCAGGCCGTTGGTCGTGCACGACGCGTTCGAGATCACGTGGTGCTTCTTGGGGTCGTACATCTCGTTGTTGACGCCGAGCACGATCGTGAGGTCCTCGTTCTTGGCGGGCGCCGAGATCACCACTTTCTTGACGCTGTCGCGCTTGTGGGCGACGGCCTTCGTGGCATCGGTGAAGAAACCCGTGCTCTCGACCACGATCTGCACGCCCTGGGAGCCCCACGGGATCGCTCCCGGATCCTTCTCGGCGAACACCTTGATCTTCTGGCCGTCGACGACGAGGTCGTTGCCGTCGTATCCCACGTGGCCCTTGAACGGGCCGTAGTTGGAGTCGAACTCGAGCAGGTGGGCGTTGGTCTTGGCGTCGGTGAGGTCGTTCAAGGCCACGACCTGCACGTCCCCCTGGAGGCCGAACTTCTCGTAGATGGCGCGGAAGGTGAGGCGGCCGATGCGGCCGAATCCGTTGATGCCGACGCGAATGGACACGTGGGGTGCTCCTCAGGGGACGGGCGGAGATCAG
The DNA here is from genome assembly GCA_009926295.1 of Planctomycetia bacterium. Lineage (GTDB taxonomy): Bacteria > Planctomycetota > Planctomycetia > Pirellulales > UBA1268 > RGVT01. The sequence goes on along the minus strand of RFPF01000083.1, from coordinate 8,180 downwards.
GGCCGCGGAATATACACCGTGTCGCGCCGCGGCCTCAATCGACCGCTGATTCGCGGCCATTTTTGACAGCCGGCGGCTGCCGTCGCATACCATTGGCCGCATGCCCAACCCCGTGATCGAACTGCACCACGTGCGGAAGTCGTTCGTCGCCCCGGGAGGCGAGAGCGTACCGGTGCTCGACATCGACGCCTTCGCCCTCGACGCGGGGGAGCAGTGTGCCCTCGAGGGTCACAGCGGCTCCGGGAAATCGACGCTCCTGAACGTGATCTCCGGCATCATGCGGCCCGACGCGGGCAGCGTCTGCGTGGCTGGCCACGACATCGCCCGATTCGACGAGGCCAGCTGCGATCGCGTGCGGGCCGACACGCTCGGCCTCGTGTTCCAGCAGTTCAACCTGCTCCCCGGCTTCACGGCGCTCGAGAACGTGCTCGTGGCGATGTCGTTCGGATCGGCCCGCCCCGACCGGCGGCGGGCCGTCGACCTGCTCTCCGCGGTGGGGCTCGCGCATCGCCTCGACCACAAGCCCGCGGAGCTCTCGATCGGGCAGCAGCAGCGGGCGGCCGTGGCGCGGGCGCTCGCCAACCGGCCGCGCGCGGTGCTCGCCGATGAGCCGACGGCCAGCATCGACACCCGGCACCAGCAGCAGGTGATCGACCTGCTCCGCGACTCCTGCCACGCCGAGGGAGCGGCCCTGCTCGTCGTCACCCACGACCCGCTCGTGGCGGAACAGTTTCCGCGGCGACTGCGGCTGGAGGACTTCAACAGGGCCGCTCGCGTCGAGCCGCCCACCGCGAGGCCCGCATGACGCTGTTCGGGATCGCCTGGCGCAACATCAGGCAGCGGCTGCTCACCAGCGGGCTCACCGCCCTGTCGCTCGCCCTCGGCGTGGCGCTCGTCGTCGCCACGCTCGTCACGGGGCGGATCGTCAACCGGGCGTTCGATTCGGGATCGGGGCTCGGCTACAACATGATCGTGGGGGCGAAGGGGAGCCCGCTCCAGCTGGTGCTCAACAGCGTGTACCTCATCAGCAAGCCGATCGAGAACGTTTCGTGGGGCTTCTACGAGGAGTTTCTGCCGGCGACGGCCCGCGCCGACGGCGTCGACGGGAAGTACGCCGCCAGCACGCGGACTGCCGTGCCGATCTGCATGGGCGACTACTTTCGCGGCCACCGTGTCGTCGGCACGAACGCGGCGTTCTTCGACCGGCTTACCCGCGGCGACGGCCGGCCGTTCGAGTTCGCCGCCGGCGGCAACTTCGGGGACGACGACTTCTTCGGAGGCGTCCTCGGCGCCGGCGTGGCCGCGAACCTCGGCCTGAAGGTCGGCGATGCGTTTTCCCCGACCCACGGCGCCGACGACGGTGCCGTCCACGATCCGTTCAGGGTCGTCGGCATCCTCGCCCGCACCGACACGCCGCTGGATCGCGGCGTGTTCGTGAACATGGAGGGCTTCTACCTCCAGGACGGACACGCCAAGCCGCTCCCCGAGGGGGAGGCGGCCGCGACGTCGCCACGCCCCTCGGGCAACGTGCCGCTGCCGTTCAACCAGCGCGAGGTCACGGCCATCCTCCTCGAGACGGCATCGCTCCCGGGGCTCCCCGCCGAACTCACGGCCATGGGCCTGCGAACCGCGATCAACGAGGGCCGCGATGGCCAGGCCGCGCTCCCCGTCGCGGAGATCCGCCAACTCCTCGACCTGTTCGTGCGGCCGCTCGAGCTGCTCCTGCTGCTCGTCACCGCGCTCGTCGTGCTCGTCTCGGCGATCGGCATCCTCGTGAGCATGGTGGGCTCGTCGCTCGAGCGCAGCCGCGACGTCGCGATCATGCGGGCGCTCGGCGCTCGGCGGGGGCACGTCCTGGCCACGGTGCTCATCGAGGCGATCCTGCTCGCCGCGGGCGGCGGACTCGCCGGCTGGCTCCTCGGCCACCTGCTCGTGGGCGCGATCGGCCCGTGGATCACGACGAACGCAGGTGTCACGGCCAGCGTCTTCTCCGCCGCACCGCTCGCCGAGGCGCTCCTCGTGCCCCTCCTCGTCGTGCTCGCGATCGTCGCGTCCCTGCTCCCCGCGATCGCCGCCTACCGCACCGACGTCGCGAAGTGGCTGTAGGACGGGCTTCGGCCCGTCCGCTACACTGTGGATCATGCGATTCCAGGGAAAAATCACGGCGTTTCTCCTCGTGGCCGCGCTCGTCGTGCAGGCGGTGCGGGTGGAGGCGTGTCCGTTCTGTTCGGCCGTGTCGCTCACGTTCGCCCAGGAGATCGCCCAGAGCCAGGCGGCGGTGATCGCGCGGCTCGTGGAGGGCCCGCCAGCGGGTTCGCTGTCACCGCGGGCCGAGGGGCCGCTGCCGAAGGGAAGGTTCGTGGTGGTCGAGGTGCTCAAGGGCTCAACGCTCGTCGAGGAGGCGGGATTGCTCGGTGCCGACGCCAAGCCGATCGAGACGATCCTGCTCGAGGCAAAGCCTGCCGGCTCGCTCTACCTGCTCATGGGCGTCGAGCCGCCGAACATCGTCTGGTCGAGCCCCATCCCCGTCAGCGACCGTGCGGTGGAATATCTCCGCGCACTCGGCAGCCTGCCGGAAAAGGGATCCGACAGGCTCGCATTCTTCCAGAAGCACCTCGAGGACGCCGACGAGACCCTCGCCCGCGACGCCTACGACGAATTCGCCGTCGCGCCCTACGACGACGTCCGCGGCCTCGAGAGCCGGATGGATCCCACGCAGCTCCTCGAGTGGATCGAAAATCCGAAGGTCCAGCCGAGCCGGCGGCGGCTCTACGCCACGATGCTCGGCGTGTGCGGCACGAAGGCCGACGCCGAGCGGATCGCCGAGATCCTCAAGGGCGAGAACCTGCCGCCCGAGAAGGCCGACGTGCGTTCCGGGCTCGACGCGCTGATCGCCTGCTATGTCACGCTGCGCGGAGCGGAGGGGCTCGATCTTGTCGATCGGCTGTTTCTGGATCGCAAGGGGCGCGACGTGCCTTTCACCGAGACGTACGCCGCCGTGATGGCCCTGAGATTTCTCGGTGAGGAGTCGGCGGCGGTGCCCCGGGATCGGGTGCTGCGGTCGCTCCGCATCCTGCTCGACGAGCCGAAGCTGGCCGATCTGGTGATCGCCGACCTGGCCCGCTGGGAAGACTGGTCGGCGATCGACCGCATGGTCAATCTCTTCGCGAATGCCGACGCCGACAACCTCTTCGTGCGTGAGCCGGTGGTGAACTACCTCCGCGCCTGCCCGCTGCCCGAGGCGGCCGCCGCGATCGCGAAACTCGAGAAGATCGATCCCGAGGCGGTCCGTCGCGCGGCCACGCTCGCCGGTCTCGCCGGCGCGGTTGCCGCCGCCAAGCCCGACGACGACGGCGAGGCGGGCGCCGGCCTGCCCAGCGCTGGGCAACCGGTCGACGCGACCGCCGACGACGCAGACCTCGCCACGCGCATCGCTCCGGTCATCGGGGACGAGGGCGACGGCGCGGCGGGCGAGCCGGAGGCTCCCGCCAACCAGCCCGAGACCCCTCGAAGCCGCGACGACGACCCCTACCGCAGCTTGAAATGGCTCGCGTGGGCGGCCGTGGTCGCCCTCGTGGCGCTCACCGCCCGATCCGCGCTCCGATCGTCGAGCGGCCCCGGCCCGACGGGGAAGTGACGCTCCGGGCCCGCGAGCAGCATCGGAACCATGGCCAGCAGCCTCTTCGAGCCTTCCGGGGCGGTGCCCGACCCGACGGCGTCCGACGCCGTCGAGCGGTATCGGGCGATCGCCGGCACGGCAATCGCCGCGGCCGTGCTCGGGCTGCTCTCTCCGCTGGCGTTCCTCGATTGGTGGCTGGCGATCATGCCCGTGCTGGGCTTCGTGCTGGGAATCGTGGCCTGTCGCGACATCGCCGCCCGGCCGACGGAGCTCGTCGGCCGCCCCCTGGCGCTCGGAGCGATCGGCGTGTCGGCCTGTTCGCTCGTGGGCGGCCTGGCGTACCTGTCGGCAGTCTACGCGGCCGAGCTTCCTCCGGGATTCCAGCGGCTCGACTACTCGATGCTGCAGCCGGTCGCGGGCGATCCACCCGACGCGGTTCCCGACACGGCCCGCGCCGTCGACGGCCGCGAGGTCCTCTTGAAGGGCTACATGTATCCGGGGAAGCAGCAGCGGGGGATCGTGCAGTTCCTGCTCGTGCGCGATCAGGGCGATTGCTGCTTCGGCGGCAATCCCAAGATCACCGACCGCGTGCTCGTGCAGTTGCGGGATCCGGCGGGCATCGACTTCTCGCCGCGGCTGCTCAAGATCGCAGGCCGTTTCGCCGTCCGGCCCACCGGCACCGCCGCGCTCGATGGCGGCGTGCTCTACCATCTCGAGGATTCCATTGTCAGGTGACCGCCGGCTGCTGCTGATCGCGGTGCTCGCCGTGGGCTGCGGGTCTCCCGCCCGTCGGGAGGAGCCTGTGGCCGCGCCGCCGCCCCGCACCACGAACGCATCGGCGCCGGCCACGGCCGGCGGTTCCACTCGCGATGTCACGTTCGACGACGTCAAGTTCGACATGGAGAAGGGTGCGCCGTTTACCCGCGACCTCGTGCCTCCACGCGTGACCGCGCTGGAACGCCGCCGCATCCGCATCCGTGGCTACATCCTGCCGAGCTTCCAGCAGACGGGGCTTTCGCAGTTCGTCCTCGTCCGCGACAACATGGAGTGCTGCTTCGGCCCCGGTGCCGCCCTCTACGACTGCGTGGTGGTGCGGATGGTGCCGGGAAAGACCGCGAACTTCTCGATCAGGCCGGTGGCGGTGACCGGCACATTTCGGCTCGAGGAACTGCGGGGCCCGGACGGCCGGCACCTGGCGATCTACGCGCTCGACGGGGAATCCGTGCAGTAGTCCCGGTGCGTTGGTACGATCGCCACCATGAATGAAGGCCTGCTCTCCCCCGACGGTTGGTATTGGCTCTACGAGGTGCCGCCGCAGCGACTCTCGCTGCTCTTCATCGGTGTTTTCGTGGGGTTCTACTGGATCGGTGCGATCGTCTTCAGGCCGATCCTCCGGCAGTTCGTCAGGGACACCGCGGGATCCAACGACATCGTCGGCTACGTGCTCTCCTGCTTCTGCGTGTTCTACGGCCTGCTGCTGGGTCTCATCGCCGTGACGGCCTACCAGAACGTGTCGGACGCCGGCGCGAACGTCGCCCGCGAGGCGGCCGCGCTTTCGGCCCTCTACGAGGACGTGTCGCAATATCCCGATCCGCACGGCCAGAATCTCCGGTGGCTGCTCCGCGATTACACGCGCTACGTGATCAAGTACGCCTGGCCGCTGCAGAAGAGGGGCATCGTGCCCGAGGAGGGCACCATCCGCGCCGAGGCGTTCCACGACCGTCTCCTCGAGTTCCAGCCGCAGACGCCGGCACAGGAAATCATCCACGCCGAGGCCCTGCGCCAGTTCAACACCTTCCTGGAGTGGAGGCGGCTCCGGCTGTTCTCCGTGAAGTCGTCGCTCCCGGCCACGATGTGGTACGTCATGATCCTCGGCGCCATCCTGAACATGGCGATCTGCTGGCTGTTCGACATGAGGTTCGTCACCCAGCTCGTGCTCGGCGGCATCCTCGCCGCCTACCTGGGGACGATGATGCACCTGGTCTTCGACATGAACCAGCCGTTCCGCGGCGACGTGAGCATCACCGCGGAGCCGTTCGAGGTGCTCTATCAGCGGATGAACGACGCATGACCCCGACCGCAGCCAGCGCGGAACCGGCGGCCGCGCGGCCCACGCGCCGGCAGGCCCTCGCCCACGGCACCGCCGCCACGCTCGCGGCAGCCCGGGCCCTCGCGCCGGCCCTGTTCGCCGGCTGTTCGCTCGGCATCCCGCCCCGGGCCCGCACGGTCCCGGTGGGCCTCCTTCATTCGCAGACCGGGCCGCTGGCGATCAGCGCCACGTCGCTTCGCGACGCCCAGATCTTCGCCTGCGAGGAGATCAACGCCGCGGGGGGCGTGCTCGGCCGCACGATCGACATCACGGCCCCCGATCCCAAGTCGCGGCTGGATCTCTTCCAACGCCGGGCGAAAGCCCTGCTCGACGCAGGCTCGGTGGCCGTGTTCGGCTGCTGGACGAGTTCCAGCCGTAAGGCGGTCGTGCCGCTGTTCGAGGAACGCGACAGGCTCCTCTACTACGCGGTCCAGTACGAGGGCAACGAGTCGTCGCGGAACGTCGTGTATGGCGGCATGGTGCCCAACCAGCAGATCGTGCCGGCGCTCGACTGGCTCGTGGGCCCCGAGGGGGGCAATCGCAGGAAGATCTACCTGCTCGGCTCCGACTACATCTACCCGCGCACGGCACACTACGTCGCGAAGAGGTATCTGGCCACGAAGGGCCTGAAGCCGGTGGGGGAGGCCTACCACCCCATCGGACATTCCGACTTCACCGCCGAGGTGAAGAGGATCTCGGCCTCCGGAGCCGACTGCGTGCTCAACACGATCAATGGCGACTCCAACGTCGGCTTCTTCGCCGCGCTGGCCGCCGCGAGGATCGACCCCGTGAAAACGCCGGTGCTCTCGACGAGCATCGGCGAGGACGAACTGCGCAGCCTCCTCCCGGATCAGGTGCGGGGGCACTACGCCGCGTCGTGCTACTTCCAGAGCCTCCCCACGGAGGCGAATCGCCGCTGGATCGGCGACTTCCGCCGTGAGTTCGGGTTCGATCGGATGACGGGCGATCCGATGGAGCCGGGCTACTGCCTCGTGCACCTCTGGAAGAAGGCGGCCGAGAAGGCGGGCTCGTTCGAGACGGCGGCGATCCGGCAGGTGCTCGCCGAAGGCCTCGAGTTCGCGGGTCCGGGGGGGCTCGTGCGGCTCGACCCGGCGACGCAGCATTGCCATCACTGGTTCCGCCTCGGCCGAATCCGCCCGGATCGGCAGTTCGATATCGTGCAGGAGTCTTCGGCACCCATCCCACCCGACCCCTACCCGGAGTTCGCCTTCCCCGGCTGGAAGTGCGACTGGACGAAGGGCGGCCTCGAACGCGGACCGGAGGTGACGATCGATGGCTAGTTTCGAGGTCGAGCACACCGAGGGCATGCGCTGGGTGCGCGTGAAGCTGGAAAACGACGACGACGTGCGCACGGAACGCGGCGCGCTCAACCACATCAAGGGCGACGTGCGGATGGACGTGCCGTGGCCGACGCTTCAGGCGTGGTGGGTGTCGCTGTTCTCCGACGAGTCGCTCCTCAGGCCTCGGTACCACGGCACGGGGAGCGTCTACCTCGACTCCTCGCTCGGCGGCTACCACATCATGAGAATTCCGTCGGGCGAGCGCTGGATCCTCGACACCAAGTGCTTCTGGGCGAGCGACGGCGAGGTGCAGCTGTCGATCCACCGCGAACCGCTGTGGACGTCCTACTGGGCCGACCAGGGTCTCCTGTGGTACAAGACCGCCCTGCGTGGTCCCGGTCAGGCCGTGCTCGCGGTGGACGGGCCGGTCGAGGAGGTGGAACTCGTCGACGACCGGCTCGTGGCCGACGGTCCGTTCGTGATCGCCCGGACGGCCGGCCTCGCCCTGTCGGTGCGCCGTCCCGCCCGGTCATGGGTGAGCTACTGGATGTCGGGGCAGAAGCTCGCCTACGTCTACGAGGGCACCGGAAAACTGCTCCTCTGCACGACACCCTACTGGCGTCAGCGGATGCAGAGGGAACGCAACGCCTCCGCCGCATACGCGTGAAGGCATGGCCCGGGCCATCCACAAAGCCTCGCGCCGGATCCGCACGTCGCTCCTCGCCGCCGCCGTAGTGGCATGGGCGGGACCCGGCGTTGGCTGCCCGTTCTGCGGAGTTGTGGGCGAGTCGCTCTCGATGCGCCGCGACGCCGCGACGACCTTCGCGGTTGGCGAGTCCTTTGGGACGGCGGCTCCCGGCCCCGACGGCTTCCTCCGCCAGCCCTCCCGCGTCGTCCAGACGCTCCGCGGCGACGTGCCCGCCGGGTTCACGGTCAGTGCCCGTGTGGCGGGGCCGCTGACCGGGTCGGTTCTGCTGTTCGCCTCCGGTGAAGGAGAGCATGCTTCCTGGACGGCCGTCGCGGCGAACGAGGCGCTGCTCGGCCACGTCGCGACCGCACCCGCGGTGACGATCCCCGCGGCCCAGCGGCTGCGCTGGTTCGCCACCCGGCTCGAACACCCGGAACCGGCGATCGCAGCCGACGCGTTCACGGAATTCGGCCTCGCGCCGTT
>RFPF01000082.1 GCA_009926295.1 Planctomycetia bacterium | reverse complement strand
ACGCCGGCCCGCGGGCCGCGGCGGCCCCCGCGCCGCCCACGTCGCTCGCCGCACGGCCGCCGCACTTCGCGCCGCGGGCCCGCGCGGTGATCCACATCTTCGCCAACGGCGGCCCGAGCCACCTCGACACGTTCGACCGCAAGCCGCGGCTCGAGGAGTACGCCGGCAGGGAGATCCCCACGCATCTGCCCACCGAGCGTCGCACCGGCGCCGCCCTCCCCTCGCCGTTCAAGTTCGCGCGTCACGGTGAGAGCGGCCTCGAGGTGAGTGAACTCTTTCCCGCGGTGGCCCGTCATGCAGACCGGCTGCTCGTGGTGCGGTCGATGCATGCCGACGTGCCGAACCACGAGCCGTCGCTGATGCTCATGAACTGCGGTGATGCGCGGCTCGTGCGGCCGGCCGCCGGCGCCTGGGTCACCTATGGCCTCGGCACCGAAAACCAGAACCTGCCCGGTTTCGTCGCGATGTGCCCGGGCGGCTATCCGATCAAGGGTACGGAGAACTGGCGGAGCGCCTTCCTGCCGGGTGCGTTCCAGGGCACGTATGTCGACACGAAGAAGCGGTCGGTCGAGGATCTCGTGCAATACGTCCGGCATCCGCTGATCACACCCGACGCGCAGCGTCGCCAGTTCGACCTCACGGCAACGCTCGACCGCGAGCATCTCGCCGCCCGGCCGCACGACCCACAGCTCGAGGCGCGGCTGGTTTCGATGGAACTCGCCTGGCGGATGCAGTTCGAGGCTGGGGAGGCGTTCGACGTGTCCCGGGAACCGAAGCATGTGCTCGACCGCTACGGCGACGACGTGCAGGGCCGGCAGATGCTCATCGCCCGGCGGCTCGTGGAGCGCGGCGTCCGCTACGTGCAGGTGTGGCACGGCGAGGGGCAGCCCTGGGACAGCCACGAGAAGCTCGAAAAGAACCATCGTCGCCTCGCCAAGGAGAGCGACCAGGCGATCGGGGCCCTGCTCGACGACCTCGTCGGCCTCGGCCTTCTCGAGAGCACGCTCGTGCTCTGGGGAGGTGAATTCGGCCGCACGCCCACGGTCGAACTGCCGGGCAGCGGCACCGACGTGAAGGAACCGTCGGGCCGCGACCACAACCACCATGGCTTCACCGTCTGGCTGGCCGGCGGCGGCGTGAAGGGGGGCACGGTGTACGGCGCAACCGATGAGTTCGGCTTCAAGGCCGTGGACAAGCCTGTGCACGTGCACGACCTGCAGGCGACGATGCTCCACATCCTCGGCCTCGACCACACGAAGCTCACCTACCGGCACAGCGGCCGCGATTTCCGGCTCACCGACGTGCACGGAACGGTGATCAAGGAGATGTTGGCATGACCGCCGGCCCGGACGGCCGGCCAGCGGCCAGCAACCGGAGGTTGCCAAGGAAACCTGGACACCACGTCCAGGGTTTCCGTGAAGCTGCCGTGCACGGAACGGTGATCAAGGAGATGTTGGCATGACCGCCGGCCCGGACGGCCGGCCAGCGGCCAGCAACCGGAGGTGTTGCCGAGGAAACCTGGACACGACGTCCAGGGTTTCCGTGAAGCTGCCGTGCACGGCCGCGTGATCATCGACTGGCTGGCGTGACGCGGCGAAGCATGGCACGGCGCCTCCACATTCCGCCGCCGCCTCCCGGCATGCCCCGGCGACTGCGGGCGTGGTACGTCGTGCTCGCGGCCCTCGCTTCGGCCGTCGTCGCCGCCCTGCCCGCCTGCCCGATCGAGGACGCCGCCGGCCGGCCGCTGTGGCGCGTCGACACCGTCCACGACGGCGACACCGTGACGTGCATCGATGCCGCCGACCGGCCGCAGAAGATCCGTCTCCGCGGCATCGACGCGCCGGAGTATGACCAGCCGCACGGCCGTGAATCACGCCAGGCGCTCGCGGCGAAACTCGCCGGTGGTGTCGTCCGCGTCGAGGGCGCGGCCCGCGACCAGCACGGCCGGCTCCTCGGCACGCTCCGGCTGGGCGACCGGGATCTCAACCGTGAACTCGTCGCCGAGGGGCACGCGTGGGTGTTCGGCGGCTTCGCTCCCGATCCCGACCTGCTCGCCGCCGAGGCCGAGGCCCGCAAGAGCCGCCGCGGACTGTGGGCTGAACCGCACCCCGTCGCCCCACAGGCCTGGCGGGCCGAGCATCCGAGCCACCGCTAGAAATTCAGCCGGCTCGGGGGCGGCAAAAGTCGCCACGGGGCGGTCCTGCGGATTCTCGCGGGGCCGCCGCGGCCCATGCTCGTCGAGCATTCGCCGACCCCCTCGCCTCGCCAATGCGGAGTTGGGCCGCTGCCACTTTCAGCCGCCGCCTGCGTGGTTTAGGGTGCACTGCATGCAGGCAGCGAGCGAGGTCGTGATCACCGGGCTGGGGGTCGTGAGCCCGATCGGGATCGGCTGCGATCCCTTCTGGGACGCGCTCGCCGCGGGAACCAGCGGCATCCGCCCGATAGATCGTTTCGACTCCAGCTCCCTGCTGGTGCGATTCGGTGGACAGATTCCCGACTTCGATCCCAAGCTCTACGTGCGGCCCCGCAAGAGCCTCAAAATAATGAGTCGCGAGATCCAGCTCGGCGTCGCCGCCGCCGACCTCGCGGTCTCCGACGCCGGCATCGCCCCCGGCACGGTGCAGCCGGATCGCTTCGGCGTCGTGTTCGGGAACGACATGATCTACGCCGACCTCGAGGATCTCGAGGGCACCTACCGCCGCTCAGAGAAGGAGGGCCGCTTCGACTTCGGCCTCTGGTCGGAGGCGATTCAGGAGGAGCTGCATCCGCTCTGGCTGCTCAAGCACCTGCCGAACATGACCGCCTCCCACATCGCCATCGCCCACGACGCCCGTGGCCCCAACAACTCGATCGTCCTCGGCGACGTATCGAGCCTGCTCGCCGTCGCCGAGGCGGCGAGCGTGATCCAACGCGGCTGGGCCGACGTGATGCTCACCGGCGGCACCGGCTGTCGGCTGCATCCCACGGCCCTCGTGGCCCGCGGCGACGCGCTCCTGTCGCACCGGGCCGACGATTTCCGCCGGGCCTGCCGCCCCTTCGACCGCGACCGCGACGGCCTCGTCAATGGCGAGGGTGCCGCCGTGATCGTGCTCGAGTCGCGAACGCATGCCGAGCGGCGCGGCGCAGAGATCCTCGGGCGGCTGCTCGCGTGGGCCTCGCGATGCGAGCCGCGGGCGCGGCGTCAGGGCGTGACCGGCACGTCGCTGCGGCAGGCGATCCGGGCCACGCTCTCGGGGGCCGGATTCGGCGCCGAGGACGTCGGCCACGTCAATGCGCACGGCGTCGGCACGATCGAGATGGACAGGGCCGAGGCGGCGGCGATCTCGGCCGAACTCGGTGCCGTTCCCGTCACGGCACCCAAGAGCCTGTTCGGCCATCTGGGCGCCGGCGGCGGAGCCGTCGAACTCGCGGCGAGCGTCCTCGGCCTCGGCCGCGGGCTCGTGCCCCCCACGCTCAACCACGACACGCCCGACCCGGCCTGTCCAGTGAACGTGGTCACCGGTGCGCCGCTGGCCGGCCGCGTCGGCACGGCGGTGGCCGTCAATTTCTGCTCGACAGGCCAGGCCGCCGCCGTCGCGATCGCCGAGGCGTAGGACGCCGCCGCACGTCACGGGTGACTGCTCGTTCGACCTCGACTCGCCCACGCCGCCTACCAGCTTCCTTCACAGCCGAATGAAAGGCCGTTGTAGAAGATCTGGCCGCCGCCGTCGTGGGCGTTCTGCCGGACGTTGTCGAGGTTGAACTGCCGCGTCGCGGTGGCGATACCCGCCACCCAGAGGAAGTCGTAGCCCGCCTTCACGATGAAGTTCGGCGTGACGTTCCAGCCCGCGAACAGCGACAGATCTCCCACGAACCCGGGCACGAGCTGCTGGTAAGAGCTGGTTCGACTGAACGAGCCCTGGGCGAAAGGATTGTCGATCGTGGCGGGGGGCGGCGCCGGATTCGGGAGGGTCGTCAGCGTGTCGACGCCGTTCACCGCCTGCTGGTTGCCCGTGAAACTCATCGACGGCGTCACGCGGCCGCGAAGACCCCAGAAGTAGAACTCGTTCTGGCTGATGAGTTCGCCGCCGAAGTTCATGCCCCAGAGCCAGTTCTGCGTGTTGATCGCGTAGTTGCCGCCGAACTGGCTGGCGTCGACGTCGTTGCGGCGGCTGGCGAAGGTGAACGACTCGTTCACGTTCGTCACCCGGGTGCCGATGATGAACGCCGGCAGCCAGGCCCGTTCGGCGTGCCGCGACCACTTGCCATTCGGCGACATCACGAGCTGGTCACGGCCGAGGCGGCGATGCAGCTTGTAGTTCCACTCGAGGCTGTTGTAGATCGAGTTGTGGGTCGTGTTGAAGGTCTGTGCACCGCTGAACCCGGGCACCTTCACGGTGAGGGGCGTCACGAGGAACGAGCCGGGGATCGCGTTGTACTGATCCTGCTGGTAGAAGGAGAGTCCGCCGTAGTAGGTCATCTCCAGCGAACGATCGCGGTCGAGGTAGTCACGTCCGAGGTATTCCCCGAGAGTGATCCGCGCTCCCGGTGCGAGGGGAAACGGGATGCCCGTCGTCGTGAAGCTGCCGACCGGGAGGCGATTGGTCCCGCTCGGCCCCGGCTTGGTGACGTCGTAGCCGAGCAGGCGGCGATAGTTGCGGCTGCGGTCGAACCAGAGCATCTCGGCAGAGCCGTACCAGCGGCCGTTCGAGAACCAGTCGCCGCTCGAGGCCTCGAAGGGCATTTCGTCGAGCGTGAGCTCGTCGAGTCGCATGGCGTCGGCGGCCCGGGAAGAGGTGGCGAGGATCGCCTCGGCCGGCACCTCGACCTCGGTCTCGACCGACGGAGGTTCGGAGGCGGCGCGGTCGGAGATGATCCGTTCGGTCCCGGGCACCGGCTCCTCCGCGGCCAGCACGCTCGGAATGGCGAGGACGTCGGCCTCCTCCGCCTCGCGCCCGACCCGGTCCGCGAACTGGATCGGCACGATCTCCTCGGCTCCTTCCGCCGACCGGCCCGCGGCCAGGATGCAGCACAGGACTGCAAACGCTCGCACGGTGGGCGGGAGTTTCGATCGCACGCTGGTCGGTCCGCAGGATCTTGTGATTGCCGGCATGTCCGTCACACTCGCTACACTTCTTCGTCATCGTCAGGACCCTTTCAACACAAATTCCCAGCCCAATCGGCACACCCCGCCGCATCTTCCCCATCCTTCCCAGACCCGCCGGAGCCGGTTCCCATGACCCGCGGACTCGCATCTCTCGTCGCCAGCGGCACGAAACTGTGGCTCGACTCCGTCGATCCCGACCTCGTCCTTGAAGCCCGGGCCGCGGGGGCCACCGGCGCCACCAGCAACCCCGTGATCATCTCCGACCTGATCAAGACGGGCCGGTTCGACGGGCGGATCACACGGCTGATCGCTGCTCGCGACGACGACGACACGATCGCCTGGCTGCTCGCCGACGACCTCGTTCGTGGGGCCGAGGCCGTGTTTCACGATGTCTGGCAGAGTTCGGGGGGCAACGACGGCTGGGTGAGTTTCGAGCTCGATCCCCTCATCGAGGATCCGCAGCGCGGGCTCTCCGAGGACGACCGCGTCGCGCGCTACGTCGAACTCGGCACGCGCTGGTCTTCGGGCCATACCAACCGCATGATCAAGGTGCCGGCCACACCCGCCGGGATCCGGGCCCTCGAGCCCCTCGCCGCCGCCGGCGTGCCCCTGAACGTGACGCTGATCTTCACCCGCGGGCAGTACGAGCGGGCCCGCGACGCGGTCTGGCGGGGCGCCGCCCGGCGGCCCTCGCTCACCTCGTTCAAGAGCGTCTACAGCGTGTTCGTCTCGCGCATCGACGTCTACGTCGAACGGCACGTTCCGAACCTGTCACCGGCCGCCCGCGGCATGGTCGCGATCGCGAATGCGAAGCGGATCTGGCTGGCGAATCAGGACTTTTGGCGGGCCCACCCGACGCCGCTCGCCCAAGAGATTGTGTTCGCGAGCACGGGCGTCAAGCAGCCGGGGGTCGACCCGTGCCTCTACGTCGCAGCCCTCGCGGGCGCCGACATCCAGACGAACCCGCCCGCCACGAACCGGGCCGCCGACGACCCCTCGCGGACGTTCACCCGGGAGGTCGACCGCCTGCCACCTCCCGCGGTGCTCTCCGAACTCGATGCCGAGGTCGACATGGACCGGCTCGAGGAGGTGCTCATGGCGGAGGGGGTCGAGAAGTTCGTGGCGCCCCAGAAAGCCCTGCTCGCCGTGGTGGCCGGGAGGCGGTAGCAGCCCCGCTCACGACCGGCACGTCCGCTACGACCGCGCGTCTCAAACGGGTGCTTGAGCGTCGCGGCGGCGGTGCCCGAAGAGATCTGATGAGCCGTCGGTCCCCTGCGCCACGGCATCGGGCGTGCCATGAAGAACCAACTCATCCTCATCGTCGGCATCCTGCTCTTCCTGGCGGGAGTGCAGTTTCGGATGGTCGAGTCGTTCACGCTGAGCGAGAAGTCGAGCCACTTTGTGGCGGCCCAGGTGGGCGGGCAACTCCAGCAGCAGTCGGTCTGGGCGACCGTGCCGGGAAACAGGGTCGTCGCGCCGCCGCGCTGGCTCGGGCTGGCCCTCATGTCCGTGGGTTCCGTGCTCACCCTCAAGGGCATCGCCTTGGGCCGTGGCGGTTGACGCCGTCCGTCAGGCCGCTTCGACAACGCCCGGGCTCTCCCCGAAGTAATACTTCTTGGCGTCGGGGTTGGAGAGCACCTCCTGGGCCGTGCCGTGGCAGAGCACCTGTCCGGCACGGATGACGTAGCTGCGGTCGGTGATGGCGAGCGTCTCACGCTCGCGGTGGTCGGTGATCAGGATCGAGATGCCGCCGTCGCGCAGCCCGCGGATGATCTTCTGGATCGAGTGGATCGTAACCGGGTCGATGCCGGTGAACGGCTCGTCGAGGAGGATGATCCGCGGCTCGGTGACGAGGCAGCGGGCGATCTCGAGCCGCCGCTTCTCCCCGCCCGAGATGTAGTGGGCCCGGGAGCGACGGATCTTCACGATGTCGAACTGCTCGAGCAACTGCTCGCAGCGACGGCGCCGCTCCTTGTGGTTCATCCCCACGAGTTCCATGATCGCAAGCAGGTTCTGTTCGACCGTGAGCTTGCGGAACACGCTCTGCTCCTGGGCGAGATACCCCATTCCGCCGTCCCGCGACCGCTTGAACATCGGCCAGTGCGTGATCTCGGCGTCGTCGAGCAGCACCTTCCCCGCGTCGGGCATGACGAGGCCGCAGGTCATGCGGAAACTCGTCGTCTTGCCCGCCCCGTTGGGGCCGAGGAGCCCGACGATCTCGCCCGCCTCGACGTGGAACGACACGCCGTCCACGACACGACGGCGGCCGTAATTCTTCACGAGACCTTCTACGGACAACAGCGCCACGGGCTCCTCCCTGAGCCGTTCACCCGGCGGGCCTACCGGACGAACCCCATCCTCGCGAAGTTCGGCCACGAGGGCAATCGCAGCTCCATGCCCCCGATCTTCACCGGGACACTCCAGCTTGCCGGGACGGCGTGCGGCCAGAAGATCACCAGCGCCTTCCCGATGAGCAGCTCGCGGTCGACATGGTGACCGGTGAGCCACATCCTGCTGTCCTTGCTCGCGGCGGAGTTGTCGCCGAGCACGAAGAATTGATCCGCCCCGAGCGGGAACTCGAGCCGGTCGCGCTCGATGAGTTCACCGGGGCGACGGCCCACGTCGAGGGCACCGATGTAATACACGTCGCGGAGCACCCGCAGGTCGGCCACGCGCAGGTCGGCCCCGGTGGCGGTGATGCCCACTGGAGCGAGATCCCCCGGCTCGGCGTCGCCCGGCGTCACGGGGCGGTCGTCGGGCTGGGCCGCCCCGGCCTCCTCGATCGACCGGCTCCACGCGGTCGCACGGTCGAATGGCATGGGGCGGCCGTCGACGAACAGGGTGAGTTCGTCGTCGACGTTGGCGAACAGGATCCGCCACGTGCCACGGCCGCGCACCGGCGTCCTCGCACGCGGTGCATCGGCGGCGGCATCCGGCGGGAAGAGACGCGCCGATCCATCGGCGAGGTCGATGGTGCACCGGTGGGCGCGGCCCGCTTCGACGAGGTCGAGCGACACGGTGCCGGCGGGGGCGAGGCTCTCCAGCCGGCACTCGACCGCGAGGTCTCCGACCCAGTGCGGCCTCGTGGCGATCGCGTTGTAGGGCTGGAAGTCGTCGATCAGCCGGGGCCTCGCGGAGGGCGTCTCCCCCTTCTCGACGGCGGCCCAGTCCTCGGCCGAGGGGATGAGGTGGCGGTAGCGGAGCGTGGCCGAGCCGGTCCCGCTGGTGGCGACGGAGTACGACCGCCCGTCGTCTCCGGTCTGCCACGCCGCCGCGGAGGATCCCGGGGCCGACCAGTCCACCCAGGTGGGCGGCCAGCCGGCCTTGGTCAGGCCGGGCGCTGTGAATCGGGTGTCGTGGACGCATTGCAGCATTGCGAGCAGCTTCGCGGGCGGCTTCCGCGCGATCACCGGAGCCTCGCCCCCGCGGCTCGTCCAGATGTCTCCGGCCGAGATCGACACCGTCTCCCCCGGCAGGCCGACGAGCCGCTTGATGTAGTTGGTCTTCGCGTCCTCCGGATACTTGAAGACGACGACGTCCCAGCGGGACGGCTCGGAAAAATCATAGGCGAACTTGCTGACGAGGATGCGGTCGCCGTTGAACGACGGGTACCGTGGGTCATATTGCGTGCGAATGCCGTCGCTCTCGACGAGCCGCATCGTGCGGCCACAGTTGGGGCACCTGGCAGCTGCCACCATCTTTCCGGCCAGCCGTGAACGAAGCTGCGCGAGTGGCCCGTGGTCGCTTGCGAGCACATCGACGCGGCGCCGAGTCGCCTCGCGTACCTCCGGGGGAATTCCGGCGTCGCCGAGCCGGGCCTGGAGGCCCTCGAGTTCCCGCTCGAGCCGCGCCTGCTCCGTTCGCAGGCTCTGCGACTGGTCGTCTTCCTCGGCGCTGCACCCCACCCGGAAGTCGCGGCCGCACTCAGTGCACACGAGATCCTTGTGGCGGCCCATGAGCGTGGGTGCCATGGAGCCGGTGGGGATCACGAATGCCTCCGCCTCGAAGGCCCGGAAGAGGAGCGCGAGTGTGAAGGCCACCACGATCGATTCGATCGTCTCGCGGCCGTAGGCCAGCGGACTCCTCACCGTATCGGTCGGCCGCGGCTTGTCGCGACGGTCGCCCGGCGCCATCACCGGCCGGCCGGCCGGCCCGGGCCGGGGTTTTTCCGGGGGCATGTTCGACTCCAGAGGAAGCGATGGATTCTAACGCTGCGCTCGCGAGGCTCCCAAGCCGGCCTGCACGGCGGCCTCGACGTCGTCGTAGGTGAAAGGGCGGCCGAGCCTTCGCCGGGCGGAGTCCTCGTCGAACCGCTCCACCAGGAGTCCGTCCCGGCCGTAGACGAACACCGCCGGCACGCCCACGATGTCGACCGCTCGGGCCAGCGTGTCGGAGTCGACGCTCCCGATCATGTTCACGATCCGCCTCGCGCCGACCGCCTCCAGAAACGTGCGCACCCTCGGCTGCACGTCCTCCGGGCCGCCGAGTCCCTCGTAATCGAACGACAGCGACATGCAAACGACCTCGTCGGGATGCCGCTCGGCGAGGGCGACCAGCCCGGGAAACTCCCGCACGCACGGGGGGCAGGAAGTGCTCCAGCAGTCGAGCACGACCACCCTGCCGCGATGGGCGGCGATCTCCGCCTCGAGGCCGGCATGGTCGACGAGCCGCAGCGTCACGGCGGGCCGCGGAGAGGCCTGGCCGCATCCCGATCCGCAGGCTGCCATAATCACGCCGTACGCCCGCTTCACCCACATCCGCCACAAGCCTCCGGAGGTCCTCGCGACGCCGCGCGAACTGGTCGTGGCCTGCGCACCCCTGCGCAGCCACGTGAATCTGTCCCACATTGTGCGCACCTGCGGATGTTTCGGCATCGCCCGCGTGATCGCCACCGGGAGTGCGCGACTCGACGACAGGATAGCCCGCGACGGCGCGGAGCACGTGACCCTCGAGGTGCACCGCAGCCTGCCGCCCGTGCTCGACCGGCTGCACGCGGCGGGCTACGAACTCGTCGGCCTCGAGCAGGCGACCGGCTCGGAGCCGCTGTTCTCGTTCTCGTTCCTGCCGCGGACCGCACTCGTCGTGGGCAACGAGCGGACCGGCCTCGACGACGAGGTGCTCGCGCGACTCGACCGGGTCGCGGAGATTCCGATGGCGGGGATGCCACACAGCCTCAACGCCGCCACCAGCGCGGCGGTCGCGATCTACGAGTATTGCCGGCAGGTTCCCCGGCGCGGATCGCCATGACGCTCGTGATCGGCACCGACGAGGCCGGATACGGACCGAATCTCGGGCCCCTCGTCGTGGCGGCCAGCGCCTGGCGGCTCGACGGACCGCCTGCCGCCGCCGAAGGGGCGTTCGCCGCGGTCGCCGCCGCGCCTTTGTGGGGCGACTCCAAGATCATGTACCGTTCGGGCACGGGCCTCGCCGCGCTCGAACGCGGCGTGCACGTCGCGCTCGACCTCGCCGGAACGCCTGCGACGCACTGGGCCGGCCTCGCCGCGGCTCTCGGCACGATCGATCCCGATGCCGATGCGCTCGACGAGTGGTGCCATCTCGATGGGCTGGTCCTGCCGCACGCGGCCGCCGTGGATGACTGCCGCCGATCCGCCGACGCCCGCGCCGCGCTCGCCGAGGCGGGGCTGACGCTCGTGGGCGTCGCAGCCCGCGCCGTCTACCCGGCCGAGTTCAATCGGCTGCTCGACTCGGGATTCAACAAGGCCGATGTCCTGTCACGGACGACGCTCGACCTCGCGGCGGCTCTCCGCGACCGCTTCAGCCCCACCGACACGGTCTGCTGGTGTGACCGCCACGGCGGCCGGAAGAGCTATGCCGCCCTCGTCGGCCGGCACTTCGCCGCGCCGCTCGTGCGGGAACTCGAGGAAACGCCCGCCCGCTCCGCCTACATGGCTCCGGCCGCGCGATTGTGGATCGAGTTTTCGGTGGGCGGCGAGGCGCGTCTCCCCGTGGCCGTCGCGAGCATGACCGCCAAGTACGTCCGCGAACTGGCGATGGCCGCCTTCAATCGCTTCTGGTCTGAACGAGTGCCGGGGCTGGTGCCCACGGCGGGC
>RFPF01000081.1 GCA_009926295.1 Planctomycetia bacterium | reverse complement strand
ACGACCGCCAGATCGGGAAGGCCGCCCGGCACGTCGGCCCAGGAGATCCTGGCGCTCGCTTCGTGCCAGTGGACCACGTCGGGGAGCAGCCGATCGATCGGGTCGGTGGAAAATTCCGGTCGGGTGGCGACGATGCAGATCGCCGCTTCGTCCGCCTCGAGTGCTCCCCGCAGGAGGGCCGCGCCGTAGGCGGGAAGGCCGTGCCAGATGAATGTGACACGAGGTCGTCCTGGTGAGATGGCGATGGATGTCGCGGTCATCGCATCGACTCCTGCAGCCACCGCTCGTAGGTGTCGCAGCGGTGCTCCCACGTGTGGTGCTCGGGCGGCGGTCCGTGATCGTCGGCGACATTCGCCTTCATCGCCCGGGCCAGGGCCGACGCGAGGCTGTCCGGGCAGCCCGGGCGGTAGTAATACCCGGAATCTCCCAGGACCTCCGCGTTTTCCCCGATGGCCGCGGTGACGATCGGACGGCGTGTCGCCACGTAAAAATAGAGCTTGCTCGGGCACCGCGCCCAGTCGGCCTCCGTGTCGTGCATCGGGGAGACGAGGACGTCGGCATGCGCCAGCGTCCGGACATACTCCTGCATCGGCAGATAGCCGGTGAAGGTCACCCGATCGGCGAGGCCGGCTGCCCGCACGGCCTCGATGAGCCCCTGCTGTTCAGGCCCCTTGCCGAGAAACAGGAAGGTCCATCGGGGGGCGTGCGTTCCGAGCCGCGCGAGCGCCGCGACGATCTCGTACACGCCGTAGGCACGGTAGAAGCCGCCCGCGAAGAGCAGCGTCTTCTCCTCGCTCGCCGGCCGACCGACCTGTTCGGCGGCGACCTCCGTCACCAGCGATCGCGGCACCGCGTATGGAAGCCAGAGCAACGGCCGGATTCCACCACGCTGCAGCATCCGCGTGCGAAACAGGAACTCGAGATATCGACTCGCCGCGATCGTGCCATCGGCCCGGCTGACGGCCTGTCGCTCAGCCCAGCGCCAGAAGTATTTCTTGTGCCACGGCATCGTCACCAGGGCGGAGAGCCGTTCCACGTGATCCACGACCCAGAAGGCATCCCGCAGCGCCCGTCGCGGGACGAAGGTGCGTGGATCGAGGCCACAACTGTGAACCACGTCGAAGCCACCGGCATTGACCAGGTCGGCCTTGGCACGGATGTCGACCCAGATCGAACCTCGGGCGACGTATTCGCACCTCACCCCCGCGAGTGGATCGAGCAACTGCCTGTTGTCGGGGTGGTCTTCAGCGATCACGGTGACCGCATGCCCCCGGGCGGCCAGCACCGGTGCCATGCCGATGGCCCGCATCATCGTGTGATGCCGTGTGGCTACGTGCGCGGTCACGAAGCAGATCCTCATCCCAGCGGGCGGCCTCAGGCCGCCTCCCGCACCGCCGGCGCGGCCGCTTCGTGATCGGAGAGCATCGCGATGCTGCGCCGTCGAATCGTTCCCAGTGATTCCCGCTTGCGCTCGGCACGGTAGGCGTATGCGAGCAGGAAGAATGCCCAGCCCGCGGCCATCGGAACCCGATGCCCCTGTGGCGACGCGACGAGGTTCCAAAGGTTCACCCAGTACAGCACCGCAAACAGGGCCGTGTATCGCGGCAGGAGCGCGGGGACGAACGTGATCGACCACAGGATGAGCCAGGCCATGAAGGCGAAGAAGGCGAAGGCGAGCACGCCGTGCTCCACGAGCGCGCCGAACATCTGGGAGTGCACGGGCAACAGTCGGCGGATGGTCTTGCCGCCGATTTTATGAACGCGGGCCTCCACGCCGCGACGTTCCACGATCTCGGAGGCCTGGGCGTAGTACCCGGCGGTGTCCTCCGGCCACGAGCCGTGGCCGAGCAGGGGCTTGTCCATCCAGGCGATGATCCCAGTGAGGATGAACACCCCGCGCGACCCGACGAACACGCCACCCTTCGCCTGTTTTTCCTCGTCGTATTTCCGCAGGTGTTTCTCCGAGAGCAGGCGGTTCTCGGCCGCGTACTCATAGCCATATTTCAAGCCCGTCAGCCCGACGGCAGCCACGGCCGCGATGACGCACAGGCGGGCGAACCCGACTTTCGTGCGAACCCTGCCGCGGGTCTGCACGAGCCTGAAGGCGAGCGTGGTCACGGCCGCGAGGAAGAAAACCCCGCCCATGCTGCGAGATCCCAGTGCGATGTAGAGCGGGCTGCATGCGAAAAGCCCCGCGATGACGGCCAGTGGAAGTCGCTCATACAGCCACGCGGACGCGGCGATGACCGCCGCGGTGAGGATGTAGTTGAGCGACGTGTCGAACTTGAGGATGTCGTCGAACGTCGCACCGAATGTGTCTGCCTGGCCTGGCCTGAAATAGAAGAGGCTCACGACCATCGACACGGGCAGGCCGAGGAGGAGCCATTCCAGCCGCTTGATGGAGGGATAGCACACGATGAAGATCGACAGTGTCACCACCCCCGTGAGCACGGCCCGGGATACGCCGCGGGCGAGCAGTTCGAGCAGCACGTGATTGGTGAGATCGCTGGTGATCGCCGCCAGCATCCAGCCCAGCCACAGGAGCGAGAAAACGCCGGCCGTCCCCTTCGTGATCAGCGGCAGAAACCGTCCGAAGCGCCAGGGTGCCGTGAGGAGGAGATAGACCTCCGTGAAGGCGAGGTAGCCGATCAACTTCACGAACGTCATTCCGCCCAGCCCGAGCAGAAAACACCATCGCGAGCGGATGCGCGAAGGCCCCGCGCCCGGCGGCTGCTGGCGTGACGGATGCAACGCCACCGGCGGGGTCGTGGAAGCCGGATCGAGGATGGTTGCTGGCATCAGTTCGCCTTCGGGTCGTCCGCAAGTCGATCGTACAGTCGCAGGTGGCGGGCGGCCATGGATCGGATGTCGAACGAGCCACATGCCCGCCGACGGGCGGCGTCTCGATACCGCCGCCGTGTCGCGTCGTCGGCGACCCCGGAAGCCAGCAGGCCGACCAGGGCCGCGACGTCGAAGGGTGGCGCAAGGCACTCCTCGGGCCGGGCGACGATTTCCCCGAGACCCCCGACGTTGAATCCGAACACGGGCGTGCCGCATGCGAGCGCCTCGATCGCGACGTTCGGCAGATTGTCCTGCCGCGACGTGACAAGCACCGCGTCGAAGGCCGGATATGCGCGAGCCAGCTCCTGCGGCGACAGCCTGCCGAGGAACACGAGGGCGTCGTCCGCGAACAACCCCCGGGCGGGGGTCGCCCCGCCGATCCCGACGGCGACGAACCGCTGTCCGCGCACTCGCTCACGGAGCATCGCGATCGTCCGCGCGGTCAGATCCATGCCCTTCCGAGGGTCGTCCACGTCGTGGGCGACGAAGCCGACGAGGATGGCGTCGTCGGGAAGTCCGAGGGCGTGCCGCGACTCGGCCGCCTCGCGGGGAGAAAACGCCTCCAGATCGATGCCATAGGGGATGTGCTCGATCGGCGCGTCGCGCAACAGGGAGCTGGCGCGGGCGGCGTCGTGTATCCAGCGGCTGGGTGCGACGAATGCGAGTGCCGTGCTCGCGTAGGCCCGGCGCTTGAGCCGATGGCCGAGGCGGCTCGCGTCCCAGGCGTGCGGAAACTGCACCTTCGGGCAACGGCCGCAGGCTCGGGACCAGCGGCCGCAGCCTCCGTCGAACGTGCACCCGCCGGTGAACAACCACATGTCGTGCAGCGTCGCGACGATCGGCCGCCGGAATCGCCCGAGCTGCGGGACCGACACGGTCGCTCCGTGCGGCTGGTGGATGTGGATCACGTCGGGCTCGAGCGCCGCCACGGTCCGATGGAGTGTGGTGGGGAGCCAGGAGAGGGAGAGATAAGGCTTGCCGGAAAGGAGCCACGCGGGGACGGAGTCGAGCCGTGGGCGGATGTTCGTGCGACCACCGTGGTGGCTGACCATCGAGGGTGGACGGCGTTCTGCCAGGCCGGGATGCATGCATGGCCCCTGCACGCAGACCCACGACGAGGCGCCCTGCCGCAGCAGTTCCTCGTGCAGGCGGATCGCTGCATGGTTGAGGCCGCCCGGACAGTCGTTGGACAGCACGTGAACGACGCGCACCGCGGGTCTGGTCAGGATTTCTTCGCCGGTCTGGTGATGGCCAGCGCGAGCGCGAGGAGGGGGATGAACTGCAGGCCCATGAACACGACGACCGTCGCCGCGACCATCCCCGCGGAGCCGAACCAGGCGAGGCCCGCGAATTTTGCCGGCAGCACGAACGTCGTGAAGATCAGCCCCAGTACGAGCTGGAATCGCAGGCGGCCGACTCCGTTCAGGTACATCACGATCGGATACGACACGATGGTGACGAACGCCCACCAGCCGAACGCATGCAGGAGAGGCTGTGGCACGGACACGTCGCCGCCCACCCACCATGCCAGCAGCTGCCGACTCCACAAGGTTGCGGGGGCGATGAGCAGCGTGGCGACCGCGGTCGTCGCGGCCAGCGATCGCAGCAGTGTGCGGCGCGACCACTCCACGTCACCCCGGGCCTGTGCGTCGGCATATGCGGGCCACAGCGGACTCAGGAAGACGAGGATGACGGCGCTTGCGATGTTGAAAAACCGCAACGGGATCGCCATCTCGGCGACGGCCCGGCTGCCGTTCTCCGTGGCGTGGATGGCGTCCCAGATCCCGACCAGCAGCGGGTCGGATTGGAGGGTGATCAGCCCGATGAACCCCAGGAGCATGAATTGCCATCCGTCGGCCAGCAGCAGCTGCATCTCACTCCGGGAAAAACAGGCCAGGCGGGGCGCCGCCCAGGATCCGTACCTTTGTCGCGCGACGACTCCATTGACGGCCAGGCCGAACAACGACCCGGTCGCCCAGCCGGCCGCAGCCAGCGGCAGTGGCGCGCGAAACAGGCACGCCGTCGCCACGAGCACGAGGCTGATGGCGGAACCCACGACCTGGCATCCGGCGCTGATCCAGCCATCCTGCTGCGACGTCGTTATCCGGTCGAAGATGCCGGCCGCCAGGCCGACCGCGGCGTAGGCGATGAATACCGCGGCGCACGCCACGCCGGCGGTATCGAGCGACTGCCGGTCCAGCCGTGC
The DNA here is from genome assembly GCA_009926295.1 of Planctomycetia bacterium. Taxonomy (GTDB): domain Bacteria; phylum Planctomycetota; class Planctomycetia; order Pirellulales; family UBA1268; genus RGVT01. The sequence continues at coordinate 6,306 of RFPF01000081.1, read as the reverse complement.
AAGCCCCGCGAACGACGGATCCAACGCCAGCCAGACGCCGGAGCCGGCGAGCAGGGCCGCCCCGGCCGCCGCCATCATGAAGAAGGCGGTCGACACGGTGCGGGACAGACGCTCCGTGTCGCCACCGGCCCGCGCCGTCGAGAGATGGTTCATCACGCTGAGAGGCACCCCGAGGGCGAAGACGCCCAGCACTCCGGCGAAGTTCTGCCATACCGCCCAGGTGCCGAATTGATCCATCCCCATGCAGCGAACGACAAGCGCCGTCGTCGCCAACGACAGCAGCATGTTCAGCGGGCGGGCGATGATGGCTCCGAGTGCGGTGCGTGCGGCGGCGCGTCCGCGATCCGAAGAGAACAGCCGGCGCGGTGCGGCGCCGAGACGACGCAACGGTCCCAACAGCGTGCCGGCCACGCTTCCCATGATCGACGCGACCGTCACAGGGCAGCCGTCACGCCACGGCCTCCATGAACAGCGAGTCCGGCTTCCGCACCCGGCCCTCCGCGGCATCGAGGCCGAAGCCCGCGAAGCCGGGCAGGTGGCTTTCGGTGGCGGTCATCCGAGTGGGACGTTGAAACCCAGCAGCGAGGAGCCGACGGGCAAGCCGGGCTTCGTCGTACATCACTCGGTGGATCTCGCCCGTCGCGCGAAACAGCCCTTCGCGGACCGCCTCTGCGCCGCGGCGTCCCAGCAACGCCCTCCCTGCCCCACGAATCAAACGCTCTCGCACGACCCTCCACGCGCGTCGCACTGCGTACGGACGCAGCAGCGCCGAGAATCCTCGCGGGGCGTTTTCCCTGCGGGCGATCGCAGCCCGATATTCGTCGCCCGCACGCTGTTCCACGAAGCCCCGGTGCTCCGCTGGGCAGGCCAGCCACGCCGCGTAGAGTTCGCCGCCTGGGGAGGTTCGTGTCGCCTGGTCGAACAATTCGAGGTACGTGTATTCGAGTTCGTACGACGCCTGCTCGTCGCCGGCCAGCGCCCGCGGCTGCAGGGCTGCGAAGGTGCGGCAGAGTTCACCGAGATCGGGAACGACGATGCGGATGACACCCTGCGGCTTGAGCACGCGACGCTGCTCTGCGAGGAAGGCCATCGCCTCGGATGCCGAGAGATGTTCGAGCAGGTGCGACGAGTAGCACATGTCGACGCTGCGGGTCGCAAAAGGAAGAGTTTTGCGGACGTCCACGACTCGAGCACAGGCCACGCCGGGGTGCAGATCGACATTCATCCACCGCGGGTGGATGATTCTGCCGCAACCAAAGTTCACGAGCAGCTGCTGGCACACGAGGACGACCGTTCGGATACGAAGACGTGGTACTTATGCGTTGCTCTGGCGGGCGACAATTGCCCAGCTGCAACTCCTCGGCGCCGACAATCAGCGGCAGTCCTCGGCCTTCCGTTGAGTCGCCTGATCGTGCCCGCGATTGGTGAGATCTGACTCGGCTGGCACGGCGAGGGTGTTCCAGGCACTTGTTTGAAGCTCGCGCCCGTCCGTCGCGTCACCATCGTACAGACGGTACCGGTGTCGCTTGAAGACATCCGTGACGTGGTCACGTTGCTCGCTACCCACTTCAACGTACAGAACCGGTCGACATTCAGCGAGGATCTGTTCGGCACCCTCCAACACGAGTGATTCCGCCCCCTCGACGTCAACTTTGATGAAGTTCGGGCTGCCAAAATGAGGGCGAATCGAATCCAGTGTGGTCGTAGGCACGTATTGCGTCAGACGGGCTCCACCGCTCCGAGTACCCCTACGGCTTTGCTCGAGCGCATTCGTCGAACGCCCCCGTTCCGCAATCACAAATCGTGACAAGCCGTTTGAGTTGGCGATCGCCTGGCACAGGACGGAAACTTGAAGGTCGTGGTTGTCGCCGTGCCAAAGCGTTCGTTGCAGGAGGTGCGCAAGGAAAGGGTCCGGCTCAACCGCCAAGATACGGGAACTTGGCCCCGCCGCATGCGCGGCTGCGATCGCAAAAACGCCGACGTTGCTGCCGATATCCCACACAGTGGAGCCACGCGTGACAAACCTGCCGGCGACGCTCATCAACTGCATGGCGCCCTCATCCCACCACGGCTTCAGGTAGCCGAGAGCAGAGTCTGGAGAGACGTAGATCGATCGGGATGCGAATGCCGAAGGCAGTCGTTTCCGGAAGGACGTGTCGCGGAAAAAACGTTCGATGAGTTGGCGAAACATTCAGCGGTTGGGGCCCCACTTCCCCGCAAGTTCGGCCTCGACGGCAGCCAGTTCGGCGCCCGACAGGACGCGGTCGTAGATGCGGACCTCCGCGACATCGCCGACGAGCGGAAACGCCCCGCCGTCGTGCATCGCGCCGATGACGATGGTGGGGCCGGCGCCGGCGTCCTTCTGCGCCGGGGAGGAAGCCGGGAAGGGCTGCCCGTTGAGCCGTACCACGAAGGGGCTCGGCCAGCAGCCCGAGATGACCGCCGTCTTCGCGGCACTGAAGACTCCCGGCGACGATTCACAGACGTCCGTGGTGGTGTTGTTCAGCACGACCTGAACGTTCACCTCCCCCTTCAGCCGGCTCGACACGCGGATGCCCGGCTTTTCGTCGGCCGCACCGATGAAGTGCATGGGAGCGCTCGTCGACTTCGCCCGTCCCACGACCACGACCGTGCCGCTCGACGGCGGTGACATCCGGACCACGAGGAGCGAGTTGCCATCGAACACCAGGCCCGGCTGCTTGCCGAAAACCGACGGCCGCACCGTGGGCAGGCGCGCGGGCTGCTCCTGTCTCGCGACGGCCCGTCCACCCGTCACGTCGGCCCACTCGGCGACCTTCATTTCCTTCGTCAACGTCCTGTCGAACACGCGGCCATCGGGGCCGCGCAAGGCTCCCGGCGCGGAGGCGTCGAGACACAGCACCAGGTTGCGCGGGCGCTTCGAGACCGTCCTGCCTCCGCTCACGGACGTCTCCAGCCTTTTCTGCACGCGGGCCTTGTCCAAGCCCTCGAGATCGCCGAGGGCGACGCCGTAGTGCATCCGTGCCCGCGCCTCGGCGGCCGCCGCGTCCGGCCCTTTGTGGCCCGCGGCAAAAGCCCACCAGGCGTCGGCGAGTTGGACGCGGGCCGCGGCCGACTCCGGTTGCCCGAGTTCGCCCTTCGCGACCCGCGCAAGCTCGTCATCCGATCCCCGGGCGAGCAGCGGCAGCCCTGCGGGCCAGTCGTCCTCCATGAAGCAGCGGAAGCGCCCGAGTTCGAAGGAGGCCTCGCGATCGGAGGGGTCGATGGCCAGCCGGTCGATCCACGGCTGCGCCTTCGCAGCGGCCTTCTTGCGTTCACGGATATCCGCAAGTTCCTCGAGCACCGATTTCTGGAGTTCACGGTCCTTGCCGCGCCGAGCGGCCGTCGCCGCCAGTTGCGCGGTCTTCTCGGCGGCCTCGAGATCGCGATCCACCTTCTGGCGACCCGCAACCTGCAGCAAGGCCGCCACGACCTTGGGCACGGCGGCCGGCGGCGACCTGGCGGCCAGGGGCTCCAGCACGGCCAGTTGCAATGCCTCACGGTCGACTTCGTAGCGGAGCGCGAGTTCCGCGATCGCGCGAAAGCACGTGTCGACGTCGCCGGCTTCGGCGGAGAGCGTCCGCGCCGCGTCGAGCAGCACGTAGCAGTCGGTGGCGTCGGAGGTCTCCGTTGCATGCTGCAGGAGTCCCCCGGCGAGCGTGCTCTTTTCGTCCGCCGAGTCGGCGCCCTTCGCGTCGGCGCCGAAGATTTCGTCGATCTTCGCAGCCGAAGAGCGGCGCGCTTCGGCGCCGGGCACCGGGAGACGACGTGCCCGCGCCGCATCGGCCGGCACGGCCTCGCGTGCCGCCGTCGCGTCGGCCTGCCGCAGCAGGCCGTCGAGTCCGTCCGCGGCGGGCAGTGGCGAGCGGGTGAATCCCAGCGTAACGAGGAGCGTGGCCACGCCGGCGAGGATCCGAGTGCGCATGGTTGTCACCGACCCGAAGGAGAAGCGGTTGTGATGTCGATACGAGGGCTCACGCGGCCCGGCACGCCGAACACCAGGGAAGCGGCTGCGACGTCGGTCATCGCGGCTGAGTTTGCGCTCACGCACGTGCCGCCCCCGATCCGTTTTCGTGGAGCGACAACGGCGTGGATTCCCAGGAAAACATCCTCGCCCACGTGAGCGTCTCCGCCGAGGGCTGCGTATGGCGACAGGACGGTGAACGCACCCGCACTCGAGTCATGACCGAGGGAACTGTGGTAGTTCATCAGGACGCAGCGGCCCGTGGCGGCTGCATCGCTGACGATGGCGTACGGGCACAGCACGGAGCCTTCGCCGACGGACGCGGAGGCCGCGACGATCGCCGTCGGGTGAACCAGTGTCAGGAAACGACCGCCGCGGGCTTGGAGGCATTCGGCGACACGTCGGCGAACTTCGGGGATGCCGATGGCCAGAACGAGTCCGTCGGTGGGCTCGGGCTGAAACACGGCGGGGTCCGCGAGAATCGGCAGGGCTCGATCTCCGTCCGATTCGTGCTCGGGAGTCGCCGACAGGAATCCCCGCACGCGGTCGAAGCCGTCCGGCCATGCGTGTCGCGCCCACTCCAGCACCTCGCGGCCGAATCCCCCGGCCCCGACGATGATGATCCGGCGCACGTCGTCCGGGAGATCGCCGGGCCGGTGGAGAGACAGTGAGTTCACGGCACCGCGTGCGCGCACTCCGTTCCCGTCGGTGGCAGCGGTTTTTTCCATATTTCACGAACGAGTGAAGTTTACCGCGCGGAGGGGCCGTCGAGGTGCGGTTGAACCGCGAAAACCTCCGGAGCGCGGGGGGCAGAACGCGGGAACGACCGGTGGCACGGCTTGTGCGTTTCATGCCGTGCAAATTCCTTGAACACGGACCGTTTTCGAGCGTATCATCCGATTTCGGGGCAGGCCACCTGATCGTGCGGAGAGCGTCGTGAGCAGGCGGGCGTCGTGGGCTTTCCAACGATCATGCAGGGCCGCGGCCATCCTGGCCGGAGGCGCCTGCGCGATCTTGATCCGCTCCGCGGCCGCCCTCGACGTCACCGGCTACACCCCCACGGTGAACGACCGGTTCACGAGCGGGTTTCCCGCCAGCCCCGTGCCGAACACCAGCGGCAGCTTCGTCGGCGCGGCATATGACTGGTCGGGCGTGGGCTGGAGCACGACCACCTACGCCGCGTCGAGCTACAAGGGGTTCGCCCTCCTGAGCCCGCGGCACTTTCTCACCGCCCAGCACTACGAGAACGGCGGCCTCCTCACGCAGGCCGTCGCCATCCGGAGCGTCGACGGCGCGGTGGTGTCGCAGGCCAACAGCGGCGTGCAAAACCTCGGCTACGGTGCGGTGGTCACGAACGCCGGCGTCACGGCGAACGACCTCGCGCTGGGAACGCTCGCAGCCCCGATCGCGTCGCCGACGAACGTCGCCCGCTACGGCGTGCTCGACATGTTTTCGACGTCGAGCTCGACGGCCTATTCCGTCTACAACGGTCTCACCGTGCTCGCCACCGGCAGGGGTGCTTCCACCACCGACAGTCCGCGGGTGGGGGCGGCCACCGTCAACCAGGCCGGCATCCTCGCCTCCGACCCGACTCAGACCGTCGTCCTCACGCTCCAGTACGGCACGCCGAGCGTGCAGCTCGTGGAGGGCGACTCGGGCAGCCCGCTGCTGAGCGGCTGGACCAACCCCAACGGAGGAAAGGAACTGACGGTGCTGGGGCTCAACTCCGGAGTCAGCGGCACCACCTACGACATCATGAGCCTGCTCGCCGCTCCGGGAGCGATGACCGCGGCGGCCGCCGCCATGGCTCCGACGGGCTATGCGCTCCGGGTCGTCGGCCCCACGACAGCCACGTGGGCGGGGAGTTCCAGCACGAACATCAACGCGCGGCAGGCGTGGGGCATCTCCGCTCCGGGAACCGCGCCTTCCGACGCCTACGTGCTCTTCAACGGCACGACGGCCGGGAACAGGGCGGTGAACGTCAACGCCAACACGAACCTGCGCGGACTGTCCTTCAAGTCGACGGGATCGGGAACGCTCGGCTTCACGCTCTCCGGAGCGGGCACGCTCACGCTCGGCCGTGGCGGATTGACCAACTACGACACATCGCGGCAGACCTTGTCGGCCACCGTGGCCCTCGGCGCGTCACAGTATTGGGACGTGGGGCCGGGCGGCGTCACCGCGGCGGCGATCAACACCAACGGCTGGCTGCTCGAGATCGCCGGCAGCGGCACGGCCCGGATCGCGGGCGCCGTCTCGGGCAGCGGCGGCCTCGCGCTCTCCGGCCACCGTCTCGAACTCACCGGGTCGAGCACCTACACCGG
>RFPF01000009.1 GCA_009926295.1 Planctomycetia bacterium | reverse complement strand
GGTGAACACGGTCGCCTGCTGGCGGAACGGCCCGCCCGGACCCTTCCCCCGCCACTTCACACGCAGCCGCGTCGAGCCTCCCGGGGGCACCTCCCTCCGTGCAGCCTCGTCGCCATCCTCGGTCGCCTCGAAGTCGCTCACGGTGCAGCTGCAGCTGGTGGCGCCGCGGGTGAGAACGAGCGGCGCCGGCCCGCCGTTGCGGATCAGGAACTCGTGGCCTCCCTCCTCCCCCACTCCGATCGTGCCGAAGTCGTGGCGGGTCTCGGGCAGTTCCGCGAGCGGTGCCTCCACGACCGGTGGAGCCAGGGCTTCGGGGCCGAAATCGCCGATCCGCCACGGCCGCAGCGCCGCCTCGAGAGCGGCCTGCCCGCCGCCGATCGCGGCGCCGATCGCGGCCGCGCATCCCGCGAGCAGCCACGCACTCGGACCGCGAACCGCCATGAGCCGAGTCTCCCGGGATTTCACCCATTCTAGCTGTGGCAGGGGGCCGCGGACACTGCAGCGAGCCGGCCGCCCACCTAATACGACCTCGCCAGGACGCTCGCGCGGGGCACGGGCCGGCCCGTCACCGCGCAGTTCCCGGGCTCGTCGGGTCCTTCCATCGGGATGCACCTTACGGTGACCTTGAGCGGGTCGAGCAAGGCCGTCACGGCCGGATCGTCGGCCACGTGCACGTGGGCGAAGCCCCCCTTCCCCGCCGCCTCCGCGAAGAAGTCGAGGATATCGGCCTGCGTCGCGAGCCGTGCGGACTTCGCGTCGCGGAAGGCCCGCGCCTTCTCGAACAGCCCCTGCTGGATTTCTCCCAGCAGCTGCGGAACCTCGGTCGCGAACTGCGCGAGCGGCACACTCGTGCGCTCCTTCGGCGGCCGGTCGCGGCGCGTCACGCTCACGGCACCGGAGGCGAGGTCGCGCGGGCCGATCTCGACCCGAACCGGCACGCCCTGCTTGACGTGCTGCCACACCTTGTCGCCGCCCCGCATGTCGCGGGCGTCGATCTTCGCCCGCACGGGCTCGTGGGCATAGGTGGTGGCGGCGAGCTCGCGCTCCAGGACGCGGCAGGCGTCGAGGACGGCCGTCCGCTCCTCGTCGGTGCGATGGATCGGGAGGATCACGACCTGCGTGGGCGCGATCCGGGGCGGGAGCACGAGGCCGTCGTCGTCGGAGTGGGTCATGATCACGGCGCCGATGAGCCGCGTCGACACGCCCCACGACGTCGTCCAGCAATATTCTTCCTGCCCCGACTGCCCCGCGAACTTGATCTCCTGTGCCTTCGCGAAGTTCTGGCCGAGGAAGTGGGACGTGCCGGCCTGGAGCGCCTTGCCGTCCTGCATCATCGCCTCGATCGAGTAGGTGTCGACGGCGCCGGGGAACCGCTCGCCGGCCGTCTTGGGGCCCTTGATCACCGGCATCGCCAGGTCGCGTTCGGCGAACGTGGCGTAGACGTCGAGCATCCGCAGCGTCTCCTCGACCGCCTCCTCGCGGGTGGCATGGGCGGTATGCCCCTCCTGCCAGAGAAACTCGGCCGTCCGCAGGAAGACCCGCGGCCGCATCTCCCAGCGGACGACGTTTGCCCATTGGTTGATGAGCACCGGCAGGTCGCGCCAGGACTGGATCCATTTCGCGTACATCGCTCCGATGATCGTTTCACTCGTGGGCCGCACGACGAGCGGCTCCTCCAGCTTGCCGGTGGGGATCAGCCTGCCGTCGGGCCCGAGTTCGAGCCGGTGGTGCGTGACCACGGCGCATTCCTTCGCGAAGCCCTCGACGTGCTCGGCCTCCTTCTCGAGATACGAGAGCGGGATGAAGAGCGGGAAGTAGGCATTCTGGTGGCCCGTTGCCTTGAACATCCCGTCGAGGATCCCCTGCATCCGCTCCCACACGGCGTAGCCGTGCGGCTTGATCACCATGCAGCCACGCACCGGCGACTGTTCCGCGAGGTCCGCAGCCTTCACCACCTGCTGGTACCACTCCGGATAGTCCTGGACGCGGGTGGGAGAGATGGCGTGCTCGGGCATGGTGGTCTCCGATCGAGGCGCGGGGGAGGCGACGGGCCGGGATTGTAGTCGCCGCTTGTGGCCAGCGCGAACGCCCTCGTACACTCGGGATCGATGTCGAGACGCCTGATCACCGAATTCCAGCCCCAGGCGCAGATCGATCAGGTCTTCCTCGCCACGCACAAACAGCTGCGCCCCAACCGCAACGGCGTGCTCTATCTGCAGGTGGACCTCGCGGACAAGAGCGGCGCGATCACGGGCCGGCTCTGGAACGCCTCCGAGGCCGACTTCGAGGCCTTCGAGGATGGTGATTACGTTCGGGTGGAGGGCAACACCCAGCTCTACTCGGGCAGCCTCCAGCTGATCATCACTGCGATCGAGCGGGCCGACCCGCGCACCGTGGACGAGGCCGAGTTCCTCGTGCTCACGCCGGCCGATGTGGAGGCGTTGCGGGCGGAGCTGAGGTCGCTGCTCGGCACGGTGAAGTCCCCGGCCCTCGCGGCACTGGCGGCCGAACTGCTCGCCGATGCGGAGCTGATGGCGGTCTTCGAACGCAGTCCGGCCGGGGTCAAGCACCATCATGCCCACGCCGGCGGCCTGCTCGCCCACGTGGTCAACCTGATGCGGCTCGCCGACCGCGTGGCGCCCCTCTACCGGGGCCTGGATCGCGACCTGCTGCTTCTCGGCGTGCTCGTCCACGACATCGGCAAGACCGTGGAGCTCGAAAGCCACAAGGGATTCTCCTACACCGATGCCGGCCAACTCCTCGGGCACGTGCTTTTGGGCCTCGAGATCGTGGAGAAGAAGATCCGGGAGATCGAGGAGCGCACGGGATCGCCCTTCGACGCGGAGACGGCACTGCGCGTGAAGCACATGATCGCCAGCCACCACGGGCAGTACGAGTTCGGGTCGCCCAGGCTGCCGATGACGCTCGAGGCGATCGCCCTCCACCACCTCGACCACATGGACGCCAAGCTCGCCGCGACGATCCAGTTGCTGCAGGCCGAGGCGTCGATCGAGGGAGGCTGGACGCAGTACCAACAGTCCCACGGCCGCAAGTTTTTCCGGGGGCGCGGATGAGGACCTCATCATGACGAGGCAGCGGCCCAAGCCCGAGAAGAGCCGCCGCGGCAGGGGCGAGGGCGTGGTCGGCATCTTCAAGCGGGCCTCCGGCGGCTACGGATTCGTGCGGCCGCTCGATGCGCCGGCGGGCGACCGCTCGGCCGACATCCACATCGCCGCCCATGCCGCCCTCGACGCCGCCACCGGCGACACCGTGCGGGTGCGGATGGCCACGGGCCGCGACGTGCGCCGCCCCGGCCCGGCCGGCGAGATCGTGGAGGTGGTGGAGCGGAAGACGACGCGGTTCGTCGGCAGCTACTTCGAGGCGGCGGGCTCGGGCTGGGTGCAGGTCGACGGCACGAATTTCGCCCGCGCGGTCTCGGTCGGCGATCCCGGCGCGAAGGGGGCCCGCGACAGGGACAAGGTCGTGGTCGAGATGGTGCGGTTCCCCACCGCCGTGAGGGACGGCGAAGGCGTGATCGTCGAGGTGCTCGGCAGGGCCGGCATGCCGGGCGTCGACACGCAGACGGTGATCCACGAGTTCGGCCTGCCCGGCCCTTTTCCCGAGACGGTCACAGCCGACGCGCGGCGGCAGGCCGAGCGGTTTACCGAGGAGATCGAGGATGGCCGTCGCGATCTCACGCGCCGCACGATCATCACGATCGACCCGGTCGACGCCCGCGACTTCGACGACGCGATCTCGCTCGAGCGGATCGACCGCGGCCACTGGCTCCTCGGCGTCCACATCGCCGATGTCTCGCACTTCGTGGAGGAGGGCTCGCCGCTCGATCAGGAGGCGCTCGCCAGGGGCACGAGCGTGTATCTCCCCGACCGCGTCATCCCGATGCTGCCGGAGATCGTGTCGAACAACCTCGCGAGCCTGCAGCCGGGCCGCGTCCGCTACGCCCGCACCTGCTGGATGGAGTTCACCCCCGACGGCGCGCCGGTGCATGCCGAGGTGGAGCGGTCGGCGATCAAGAGCGCCCGGCGGTTCACCTACGAGGAGGTCGACGTGTTCCTCGCCGACCCCGAGACCCGCACCGTCGAGATGACCGGCGACGTGCGGGTCCTCCTCGGCCGGATGCGCGACCTGGCCCGCATCCTCCGGGCCCGGCGCACGGCCAAGGGCTCGCTCGAACTCTCGATGCCCGAGGTGAAGATCGATCTCGACCGCGACGGCCGGGTGCGGGGTGCCCACGTGGTCGAGAACACCGAGAGCCACAAGATCATCGAGGAGTTCATGCTCTCGGCCAACGAGGCCGTGGCGGAGATGCTGGCGAAGGCGGGTGCGCCCTTCCTGCGCCGCGTCCACCCCGCGCCCGACCTGCGCAAGCTCCGGCAGCTCACGGAGTTCGTCACGGAACTCGGCTTCGAGGTCGATTCACTCGAGAGCCGGTTCGAGCTGCAGCGGCTGCTCGGCCTGGTGGCCGGCCGGCCCGAGGAGCACGCGGTGAACTACGCCGTCCTGCGGAGCCTCACCCGCGCCGCCTACGGTCCGCAGGAAGACGGCCACTTCGCGCTTGCGAGCGACTGCTACAGCCACTTCACGTCTCCGATCCGCCGCTATCCCGATCTCACCGTGCATCGGGCCCTCGACATGCTCGCGCGGGGCCGCCGCCCGCCGGCCGAGGGGCTCCCGCAGCTCGGCGAACAGTGCTCGCAGCTCGAGAGGCGGGCCGAGGCGGCCGAGCGGGAGCTCGTGAAACTCAAGCTGCTCAATTTCCTGTCGTCGCGCATAGGGCTCGAGATGGATGCCGTCGTCACGGGGGTCGAGCCGTTCGGCCTCTTCGTGCAGGGCATCGAGCTGCCCGCCGAGGGCCTCGTGTCGCTCGAGTCGCTCCCGGACGACACCTACCGCTACGAGCGGGCGAGCCACACGCTCTCGGGCCGTCGCCCCGGGCATTCGTTCCGCCTCGGCGACCGCGTGCGCGTGGCCGTGGCGAAAGTCGACGTCGACCGGCGCACGCTCGACTTTCGCCTCGTGGGCACGCGCAGCCGCGGCCCTGCTCCGCCGCGTGCCGCCGCCGTGCGTCGCCACAAGGGCCGCCCCGCAAAGAGCCGCGGCAAGGCGGGGTCCAAGCCCGCGAAGAAGCACCGCTCCCGCCGCCGCAAGTGAGCGTGGGTCAGACGCCTCGCCTGTCTTGCCTTTACGCGAGCGTGCCGGCTCGTGACTGCCCACGCCCTCGCGCCGGACGGAAGGGCAAGTGATCACGACCCGCATTCGGAGCCGGCGGTAGGCATGCTCGAATCCGGTCGTCTTGAGAGTCCATGACTCGTGGGTTTTGATCAGACGCCAAAAAGTCCTCAAGCACTCCCTTCGTCTGCGCGTGCCCACCGACCGTCTCCGCCGAAAGTTCCGGGCGCCTACGAATACGGGAGGCTCGGGGTTGCCCCTACCGTTGAGCCGGGGTACGACGACAAGCGCAGCCATGGATGGCGAAGCGTAGTCGGCATCCGAGTGAGCCGAAGCCTGGAGGGCGGAGGCGAACGTCCGGCGAGACGGTACGGGGCAGCCCCGAGCCGGCGCGGCTGAGTTGACCCGACAGGCGAGACGTCCGCCCGACGGTGTAGGCGCGATCTGCTAAGATTCACGCCCTCCTGATTCACTTCCGCCGCATACGTCCGCCCCATGACGCAGCCCCTTCTCGAAACGCCTCTCTGCCGGTGGCACGAGGCGCACGGTGGGCGGATGGTCGGCTTCGCCGGCTGGAGGATGCCGGTGCAGTATGCGTCGATCGTCGAGGAGCATCTGGCCACGCGGCGGGCAGCCGGCATGTTCGACGTGTCGCACATGGGCCGCCTTGCGGTCGATGGGCCGGCCGCCATCGAGTGGCTCGAGGGTCTGCTCACCCGGCGGGTCGCCGGGATCGAGCCCGGGCGGCTGCGTTACACGCTCATTACGGGCGAGTTGCCCGACGGCGGCGGCACCGTGATCCTCGACGATGCGATCGTGTCGCGCGACGCCGACGCGGCCGACGGCTCGCCCCGGCTTGGCCTCGTGGTCAACGCCAGCAACCGGCCGAGGGTCGTGGAATGGCTTTCGAGCCGCCTGCCCGCTGCGGGCGTGGGCCTCGTCGACCGCACGTTCGAGACGGCGATGATCGCCGTGCAGGGGCCGCGGGCGGTGGAGATCGTCTGCGGGTTGTGTCCGCGGGACGACGCGGCTCGGATCGCGGCCCTGGGCGTCTACCGCGCGACGGTGGTCCGGGTCGGCGGCTACGAAGCGGCCGTGAGTCGCTCGGGCTACACCGGGGAGGACGGGCTGGAAATCGTCGTCGCCGGCGGGGTGGCGCGGTCGGTGTGGGAGGCGATCCATGCCGCCGGTGCACCGCTGGGGCTCCTGGCCTGCGGCCTCGGGGCCCGCGACACGCTCCGGCTCGAGGCCGGCATGCCCCTCTACGGCCACGAACTGCGTGAGGAGAGCGATCCATTCGCGATCGGCCTGGGGCTCGGCGTGACGCTCGACGGACGCTCGTTCCCCGGATCCACCCGATTCGCGGAACTCCGGGCCCACCCACGCGGACGCGTGCGCGTGGGCCTCGAGTTCGGTTCGAAGCGGAGCGCCCGCGAGAACGCGACCGTCTGGCAGGGGGATCGCGAGATCGGTGTCGTGACCAGCGGCAGCCTCGCGCCGACGCTCGGCCGCGCCGTGGCCATGGCGATGCTCGACCGCGCGGCGGCCGCGGAGAACACCCTGGTGGACGTCCTCATCCGCGACGGCCGCCAGCCGGCCCGCGTGGTGCCCCTCCCCTTCTACCGGCGGTCCTGATCCGTCACGATCCACGAGCACGATCCCAGAGTCGGTCCTTCAACCCGAGGAGAAACCTGCCATGGCTGCGGCGATGAGGTTCGCGAAGTCCCACGAGTGGGCCCGGCCCGAGGAGGACGGCCTCGTGACCGTCGGTATTTCCGCCTATGCCGTGGAGGCGCTCACAGACCTCGTGTTCATGCAGCTGCCGGCAGTCGGCCGGAGGGTGCGGGCCGGCGAGTCACTCGGCGAGATCGAGAGCGTGAAGGCGGTGAGTGACATCTACGCCCCGGTGTCCGGCGAGGTCGTCGCGGTCAATACCACGCTGCCCTCGAATCTCGAGACGCTCGGAAGCGATCCCTACGGAGCCGGATGGGTCGTGCGCCTGCGCCCCGACGACCCGGCCGAACTGGGCGGCCTCCTCGATCAGGCGGCCTACGATTCACTGGTCGGAAGCCAGCCCCATTGATCCAAGGCTGCGGCCGAGATCCCCTTTGTCGGCCGCGGCCGCCGTGCGGAGCCCCATGAATCTCCACGTATGGTGGGACGAGCCGGCCGACGGTCCGTTCAACATGGCGGCCGACGAACTGCTCGCCGAGGCGGCGGGCGAGCGCAACGCCTGCTGCGTGCGTGTCTACGGATGGACTCCAACGACGGTGTCGTTGGGCGGATTTCAGCCGAGCGATGCGGCCCGTTCCGTGGAGGCGATCGCCGGGATCCCGCTCGTCCGCCGGCCGAGTGGCGGCGGGGCGATCGTCCACGGCAGCGACCTCACCTATGCCATCGCGCTGCCGAGATCGCACCCCTGGGGAGCGCGGCCGCAGCATCTGTACGACGCGGTTGCACGGCGCGATGGCCGAGGTGCTCCGCGACCTTGGCGTCGCGGCTTTCGTCCATCGCCCCGGGCACGATCCCGGCCCCGCCGGACCGTTCTTCTGCTTCGACCGTCGGTCTGCGGGCGACGTGGTGATGTTCGACGCGGAGGTCGGCGGGGCACGCGGGCACAAGATCATGGGCAGCGCCCAACGCCGGTTTCATGCCACCGTGCTCCAGCACGGCAGCCTGCTGCTCGCGCGGAATCGGCACGTGGGGCGTGGAGCGTGCCATCCGGGGCTGGAGGATCTGGCGGCGGGGCGGTTCTCGGCGGCGTCGGTCCGGCCGCTCGTCGAGCGGTGGCTCGCGCTGGTCGCCGTGGGGCTCGGATCGCAGGCCATGACGACGGCGGCGGGGTTCGCGGATGAGAATCTCGTGAGGCGACGCGCTGCCGGCTTCGCAGACGACCGCTGGACCGACAGGCGGTGACGGTGTTTTGAGACGCGAGCGTTGATCGCGGTGCGGCCACCCTCTGGTTCCCGGGTGGGGGCTGTTGGTAGAATGCGAGAAGGCCGGCGGTTGGAAGATCCGGCGGCCGCCTTTGCAGAGCCCGCTCTCATGCAGACCAAACTCATCGTGGCCTCGGGCAAGAGCGCCGGGAGGGCGATCGCGATCAAGCGGAGCACCCTGCTGATCGGTCGCGCCGAGGATTGCGACGTGCGGCCTCTCAGCGAGGACGTCAGCCGCCGGCACTGTGCCATCCACGTGGGGCCCGCGGACGTCTGGGCGGAGGATCTCGGCAGCCGCAACGGCACGTTCGTCAACAACGTCCGGATCAAGGAAAAAACCAGGCTGTCCGACGGCGACCTCGTTCGCGTCGGATCACTGGAACTGAAGGTTTCGTGCGCTGTGCCGGCCGCGCCGGGCGCCGAAGAGGACGTCTCGAAATGGCTGATGGCCGACGACACGCCGGCCGGGATGTTCGACACGACGCAGACGCTCCGCACGCCGGGAGCCACGCAGGACGATTCCGCCGCGGCCGATCCGAGCAACATCCACTCCAGTCCGCCGACGCAGGTGGCGGGCTCGGGCGCGACGCAGTCGGGCATCTCGTCGAAGTCGAGCAGCAGCCTCGCCATCGAGGCAGTGAGGGAGTCGCAGGCGAAGCCCGGGATGCTCCCGGCCGTCAAGAAGTCGGCAGACAGTTCCCGCGATGCGGCGGCCGAGGCCCTGCGGAAGTTCTTCAACAACCGTTGAAGTCCGGTCGTGCCGGTCGTGCCGTCGGCACGACCCAGCACAGCCTGCCTCTGCCGGAATATCCCGCCCGCCGTCAGATTTTTCGTGATGCGAAAAGCTTGCGCACGAGTCATCGGCCATAGTTTCCTCAGACCTTCCCAAGGGATGGTCGGCCGGCCGTCGAACCCGAACCCGAGGATTGCCATCATGTCCATGACGACCCTGAAGAGCCCGCGCTGTGCCCGCCGGAACCCCGCCCCGAACGCGCCCGTGAGGTCGGCCGCCGTGTCACGTCGGCGGATGATCGACCCCACCACGTGCGAACGCGACTACGGCGCCGACGAGATCGAGTTCATGCAGGCGCTCGAGCGGTACAAGCGTGCGAGCGGCCGCATGTTCCCGACGTGCAGCGAGATCCTCGAGGTCGTGCGTTCGCTCGGCTACGCTCGCGCTTCGGCCTGAGCCGTTTCCCGCCGGGCGGCGCGGGTGCGCGTGGGGTGACTGGGCAGGCTGGGCTGGCCTTGTTCCGGCGGTGTGGGTGTCGGTACGGTTCCGGCATGTCTCGTGCCCTTCAATCGCTCCCGCTCGTTCTCGCGCTCGTCGTCGGCGCCGCCGGCTGCGGCGGGCTGGTGAGAAACGACAACGCCGAAGGAGTGAAGCTCTACCAGCAGGGCAACTACAAGGGCGCCGTCGACCACTTCCAGCAGGCGCTTGCCCAGCAGCCCGGCAGCCCCGATTGCTTCTACAACCTCGGTGCGACGTACCACCAGCAGGCGAAACTGCTCGGCCGGCCCGCCGACCTCCAGACCGCCGAACAGTACTACCACCTCTGTCTCGCACGGAACCCGAACCACGAAGCGTGCCAGCGGGCTCTTGCGGTGCTCCTCGCGGAGGAGGACCGGACCGGAGAGGCCGTCGCCCAGCTCCAGGATTGGGCCCGGCGGGAGCCGGCCAATCCGAGCCCGCAGATCGAACTCGCCCGGCTCTGCCAGGAGCATGGAGACGTCCGCCAGGCGGAAAACCACCTCATCGACGCCCTCGCGATCGATCCCAACAACACTCGGGCTCTGGTGGCGCTCGGCCAGCTGCGCGAGGCGGGCGGCGATCCCGCCCAGGCGCTCCAGAACTACTCGCGGGCTCTCGCCGTGGATGGTCGGCAGCCGACCGTGGCGGCCAAGGTCGCCGCGCTCGACGGATCGGCAGCGGCGACGGGAACGGTGGCCCGTTGACCGTCCCGCCGGGGACTCCTATCTTGCCCCCATCAGTGTTGGGCGGCCGCAGCTCGTCGCGGGGGATCCGCCGAGCAGAGGCGGTCTCCAGCCCCCCGGAGTCATCCTGTGACGGATCACGGTGCCGTTTCGATCGGTGAGCGGGTGTTCAATTTTTCCCCGGGGCCCGCGGTGCTGCCCCTGGAGGTGCTCGAGCGGGCCAGGGAGGAACTCCTCGCGTTGCCGGGTGTGGGAATCTCGGTGCTCGAGATCAGCCACCGCAGCCCCGCGTTCGACCGGATCCTCTCGGAAACGCTCTCCGACCTGAGGACGCTTCTGGGCGTGGGTGACGACCACGAGGTCGTGTTCCTCCAGGGGGGTGCGAGCCTGCAGTTTTCGATGGTGCCGATGAACCTGCTTCGCGGCCGGACCGCCGCGGCCGACTACGTCGTGACCGGCACGTGGGGGGCGACGGCCATCAAGGAGGCGCGTCGGGAGGGGAAGGTGCACGTCGCATGGGACGGAAAGGCGACGAACTACGACCGGCTGCCGGAGGCGGGGGAGATCTCGCTGTCGGATGCCCCTGCATACGTCCACATCACGAGCAACGAGACGATCCAGGGAGTTCAGTGGAAGAAGGAGCCCGACGTCGGCGCCGCGCCGCTGGTGTGCGACTGCTCGAGCGACTTCCTGTCCCGGCCCATCGACGTGGGGAAATACGGCCTCATATACGCGTGCGCCCAGAAGAATGCCGGCATCGCCGGAGTGACCGCCGTGATCATCCGCAAGGACCTGCTCGAACGTTCGCGGGACGACCTCCCCACGATGCTCGACTACCGGACGCACGTCACCAACGGATCCCGGCCGAACACCCCGGCCGTGTTCGCCGTGTACGTTCTCGGGCTCGTCTGCCGCTGGATCCGGGACACCGTGGGGGGGCTCGACAGCATGGCGCGTCACAACCGCGGCAAGGCGAAGGTTCTGTATGACGTGCTCGACGCATCGGGCGGCTTCTATACCGGACATGCTCGCCCCGGCGTCCGGTCCGACATGAACGTCACGTTCCGCCTGCCCGACGAGGCCACCGAGAAGGAGTTCGTGAAGGGCGCCACCGCCCGCGGCCTGGTGGACCTCAAGGGGCACCGCTCGGTCGGCGGCATCAGGGCGAGCATCTACAACGCGATGCCCATGGAGGGGGTGACCGCCCTCCGCGACTACATGCTCGAGTTCCAGCAGGCACGACAGGCCTGACAGCCGTCGCCCGCGCGGCGAATCCTCGGAAAGGACCACCATGCCCTCGATCATCGTGCTCGACACGCTCAGCCCCGACGGCCTCGCCCTCCTCGACGCCGCGGCGGATGCCGGCATCACGTACGAGGTCGCCACGGGCCTTTCCGGCGAGGCCCTCCGGGAGGCGCTCAAGCGACACGACGGGGCGATCTGCCGCAGCGGCGTGAAGATCACGGCCGACGCGCTGGCCGGCAACCATCGGCTCAAGGCGATCGTGCGGGCGGGCGTCGGCACCGACAACATCGACAAGGACGCGGCCACGCGGCAGGGGATCGTGGTGATGAACACGCCCGCGGGGAATACGGTGAGCACGGCCGAACACGCCTTCGCGCTCATCCTCGCCCTGTCGCGGAACATCGCCGCGGCCGACGCGAGCCTCCGCGATCACCGCTGGGATCGCAACAAGTTCATGGGCGTGCAGCTCGCGGGCAAGACGCTCGGCATCGTGGGCCTCGGGCGGATCGGGCAGGCCGTCGCCGGGCGGGCACGTGCTTTCGATATGCGGGTCATCGGCTACGATCCCTTCCTCTCGCCCGAGCGGGCCGTGGAACTCGGCATCGAGCTGGTGGACACGGTGCGGGGCATGCTCCCCGAGGTCGACTACCTCACGGTGCACACGCCGTTGACCGACGAGACCCGCCACCTCGTCGGCATGCCGGAACTCGCGGTGTTGAAGCGGGGCGTGCGGCTCGTCAACTGTGCCCGGGGCGGCATCTACGACGAGCAGGCGCTCGTCGAGGGTCTGCAGAGCGGCGTGATCGGCGGCGTGGCGCTCGACGTATTCGAGAAGGAGCCCTGCACGGAAAGCCCGCTGTTCGGCATGGCGAACGTCCTCGTCACGCCGCACCTCGGCGCGAGCACGGAGGAGGCTCAGTCGCAGGTGGCGGTGGAGGGCGTCGGGCTGCTGGTCGACTTTTTCTCGACCGGAACGATCCGGCACTCGGTGAACTCCAGCGCGGTCGATCCGGCCGTGCTCGAGGGGGTGCGGGGATTCCTCGACCTGGCGTGGCGGCTGGGGCTGCTCGTGGCCCAGCTCGACGACGCCGCCCCGCGGTCCTGCTCGATCGCCTATCGCGGCGAGGTGGCCGCCCGCAACACGAAGCTGGTCACGGCGGCGTTCGCGGCCGGCCTGCTCGAGACGGCCTTCGAGGACGTCAACATCGTGAACGCGGAGATGCTGCTCCGCGAGCGGGGAATCGACATCGTCGAGCAGAGCCGCACCGACCCGGGGGCTTTCAGTTCCGTCGTGGCGGTCGATCTCGTGGCGGGTGACCGGGTACACCGCGCGGCGGGCACGCTGTTCGGGCACGCGATGCCGCGACTCGTCCAGCTGGAGGGGCATCGTCTCGAGGCGTACCTCGACGGCATCCTGCTGGTCTTCACCCACCAGGACGTCCCCGGAATCATCGGCCGGGTCGGCACGGCATTCGGCAGCACGGGCGTGAACATCGCCCAGATGACGGTCGGCCGAACGACGCCCGGAGGCGATGCGATCGGGGTGCTCAACCTCGACCAGGAGCCGTCGCCGGAGGCGATCGCCGCCGTGCTCGCCTGTCCGGGTATCCGCTCGGCGCGGGTGGTCAAGCTGCCGCCTGCCGGCCAGGTGCCCAACTGGCTGGCGGCCTCGGCTGCAGCCACCCGGGTGACGCGCGTCCCGCAGCAGGCCGGACGCTAGGCGGGCGGGTTGCCGGCGTCGGCCGCGCGAGCGGAGGACGACTCGTTTGACGACCCGAGCGGCGGTTCGCACAATTGACCGTCGAGGACGATTTCACCGTCACCGAGCACGTTTTTTCGTTCCATGACCACCGTGTCCCCCACGACGAGCGGTGGCGCATGCCGTCGGGTGCTGTGCCTAGTGCTGGCGTGCGGTCTGGTCGGCGCGGGTGCGGCGTGGGCCGCCGACGAACGGCCTCCGACCGAGGAGGTGGCGACGAGGCGGCTGCTCGACGCGCTCGACGAGCGGCAGATGCCCGACGTCTCGATCTGGGTGCTCGACCGGGTGGCGCGGGAAGCCGACGCGTTCCCGACGCTGCGGAAAGAGAGCGCATTCCGCAGGGCCACGGCGCTCGTCGCGACGAGCCGCCTCGAGACCGACGTCAAGAAGCGGTCCCAGATTCTCGATGCGGCGGAACAGGAGATCGAGCGGTTCCTCAAGGATTCGCCCGAGGGCGAAATGGCGATCGCAGCGTTTACGCAGAAGGGCAACCTGCTCGTCGAACGCGGGCGGGCGAAGATCGACCAATCGAAGCGGTCGGGCGAGGACCAGCAGGCCCGGCTCCGCGAGGCGAACGTATTTTTTGACGCGGCGATCAAGGCACTCGAGGGGAGCGCCGCAAAGGAAATCACGACCGTCACCAACGCCGAGGACGCGGTGCTCAAGGAACTGCGTTCGGTCGACCAGCGGCTCGTGGAGCTGCGCGGCAAGGGCAAGCCCGACGACGAGGAGGGGGGCAAGGCCGCGAAGAAGCCCGCCCGCAAGCCGTCCGACATGCGGCTCGTCGAACAGCTCGAGGAGAGGCAGGACGTGCTGCGGGGGCAGCTGCTCCAGACGCGGCTCATCACCGCCACGGCGTACTACGAAAAGTCGCGGGCACTCGCTCACGGCTCGAAGGAGTGGAAGGCCGCGCTCGAGAAATCGTCCGCCGATTTCAAGGAACTCTACGACAAGTACCGCTCCCGGGGTGCCGGCCTGTTCGCCCGATATTTCGAGGGGCGGAACTATCTTCTCCTGGCGCAGGCGGAGAAGAACGCCGATGCGAAGAAGAAGATGATGGAGCAGGCATTGCTCACGCTCTCCGACGTGCGGGGCCTCGATGGCGAGTCGGGCATCATCCCGGGGTTGCGGGCCAAGGCGGTCGGCAGCACGCTCGAGGGCTGGCTGGACATGCAGCGATACGCCGACAAGGACTTCAAGGAGTTCGACGACCGCCTGCAGAGGATCGTGCTGGCCACGGTGCCGCCCGACAGGCTCGACGCCGACTGGCTGGCCATGAAATACCGCGCTGCGGTGATGTTCGAGCGGACCGCCGCCGCCCTCGGTGACAAGGCGAAGGGCAGGCCCCTGCTCCAGAACGCCAAGAAGCTCGCGCTCGAGGTCGCGAAGGCGAACAGAGACTACGCCAAGGAGTCGCGGGCGCTGCTCGAGCAGCTCGGCAAGACGCTGCCCGACGACGCCGGCGGCGTGGCGGCGTCGTTCGAATCGGCGATGGATTCCGTGCGGGTGTCCCTCGCCTCGATGCAGGAAAAGCAGGCCTCGCTGAAGCAGGCGCAGGCCGCGCAGAAGGCCGACGAAGCCGCCGCCGCGGCGCAGGCGGTGGCGGGGGAACGCGACAAGGTCATCGCCGGGCTCCGCAGGGCTTTGGCCCTCGCGACCGCCGACGACGTGGATGCGGTCAATCAGGCGAGGTACATGCTGACCTTCATGCTCTACGACGCGAAGCGGCTGTACGACGCCGCGACGCTCGGAGCATTCCTCGCGGAGCGATATCCCAACGCCAAGGGAAGCCGGCAGGCGGCGAAGGTCGCCATGGCGAGTTTCCAGCAGCTGTCGAAGGACGGCGTGGCAGAGTGGCGGCAGGACGCGAAGCGGCAGTGCGTCGACGTGGCCAATCTCATCATGCGGACGTGGCCCGACGACGCCGAAAGCGCCGATGCCGCGGTGCTCGCAATCGCCGCGGCGACGGAGGCGCGGGATCCGGAGCGGCTGCTCGGCATTCTCGCGCTGGTGCCGGCGTCGTCTCCCCGACGTGCCGACGTGCTGCTCCGGGCCGGCGGGGCCCTGTATCGCGACGTCAGCGACAAGCGGGCACTCGAGGAGGCCGCGCGGCCAGCGCAGGGCCAGCTGGATTCGTGGAAACGTCGGGCCGCGGAGGCGATCGACGAGGGGCTCGCGGCGGCGGTGCCGGGATCGCCGGCCAGCCGGACGTCCGTGTCGGCGGCCCTGGCGCGGGTGCAGATGGCGATCGAGGACGGCGACCGAGAACTCGCGTTGCGGCTGCTCGCGCATCCCGACTACGGCCCGTGGACGCTCGTCAACGGCAACGATCCTTCCTGGGCCACCGGGCCGCTCGCCGAGAGCACGCTCACCGTGGCCCTGCGGTGCTTCATCCAGTCGGATCGTCTCGAGGACGCGCAGCGGGCCATGGACAAGCTCGAGCAGGTCGCGGGCGCGGGAGAGGAGGCGTCGGCGAAACTCACTTCCCTCTACCTGACCATGGGCCGTGATCTGCAGTCGCAGCTCGTCGCGCTTGGGGCCGGCGGAAACGCCGGATCGGTGGACGCGACCGCTCAGGCGTCGGCGATCCTCGGGGGCTTCGAGAAATTCCTGGACGGTGTCGCGAAACGCGACGCGAAGGTTTCTTCGCAGATGTGGGTCGCGACCACATACCTCTCGCTGGGCTCCGGAGCGGGCGCCGGGTCGGTCGTGCCGAAGGCCAAGGCCGCGGCGTATCTCGCGAAGGCCGCCGAAACCTATCGGCGGCTGCTCGAGAAGGGCGGTGAGGAGATCGCGCGCTACGAGCCCTCCATCAGGCTCAAGGTGGCGAACGTGTATCGGGAGCTTGGCGAGTGGGACGAGGCACAGAAGCAGATCGATTGGATCCTCTCCGATCCCAAGCGGCAGAACTCCCTTGAAACGCAGATACAGGCGGCCGAACTGCTCCAGGCCGCCGGCGAGAAGGTGGCCGACAAGGCGAAGGCGTCGCAATACCTCAAGGAGGCGATCGTGGGTCGGAGGAACGGATCGAGCGTCGCCTGGGGCTGGGGCGGTATCGGCAACAAACTGGCTCGCCAGGCCTTCGCGGGAAGCGACGACAAGGCGCTCGACGCCAGGAACAAGTTCTTCACGGCCCGGCTGAACGTGGCCAAGTGCCGCCTCAAGCGGGCGGAAGTGACGGCGGAAGAACGCGAGAAATTGCTCGAGATGGCGTTCAACGACATCGCGATCACGTACAAGCTCTATCCGGAGATGGGTGGCAAGGGGATGGAGAAGCAGTTCGACAGGCTGCTGAAGGACATCGAGAAGTCCCGCGGCAACCCGGCGCCCAAGGGGCTGGCGGGGCTCAAGGAGCCGCAGCCGGTGGCCACCGCGGCGGGAGGGTCTGGCACGTGACGGAAGGGAGAAGCGACGGAATGGGTGAAATCGAGACGCGGTGCCGGCGGCGTGCCGGAAGACGGCTCGGGGTGGCCGCGGCCCTGCTGGCGGCCTGGTCCGGGGCTTGGTGCGGGTCGCTGCACGCCCAGTCGGCGGATCGCGTGGTCTCCACCGAGGGAACGTTCGCGGGCAAGGTGGTGGCGACCTCGGCGGAGGGCGTCGACCTCGAGGATCAACGGAGTGGAGAGGCCCGCACGATCCCCATCGACCAGGTCCGGGAGGTGCAGTTCGGCGGCGAGCCCCAGTCGCTGCGGGCCGCGCGATCGCTGCTGTACCGGGGACGGGCCGCCGACGCGGTCGAGGAAGTGGCGAAGATCGAGGCCGCCGAACTCGACGGGGCGGAGCAGATCCTGCTCGACGAGGTCGACTTCGTGAAGGCGGCGGCCGCGGGCAGGGCCGTGCTCATGGCGGGGGCCGATCCCAAGGAGGCCGGCCGGCTGGTCAACGACTTCCTCGCCAAGCACCCGAAGAGCCACCACTTCTATGAAATGCAGCAGCTGCTCGGCGATCTGCTCGCCCGGGCCGGCAAGCCCGATGCGGCGCTCGCAGCCTACTCGACGCTCGCGAAGGGGCCAGCCGCACTGAAGGTGCGCTCGGCGGCCGCCAAGGCGGGCATGCTGTTCGACCAGCAGAAGTTCGCCGAGGCGCTGAATGAATACGACGCGGCGCTGGCGATCGAGGCGGGCGATGGGGCGAGCGCAGAGCAGAAGCGGGGCGCCCAGCTCGGCAAGGCCCGGTGCATGTCCAAGCTGGGGAAGAACGCCGAGGCGGTCACGCTCGTGAGGGGCATCATCAACCAGGCTGATCCGGAGGAAAAGGCCCTGCTCGGCCGGGCCTACAACGCCCTCGGCGAAGCCTACCGTGCCGCCGGCGACAAGGATCAGGATGCGCTGATCTCGTATCTCACCGTGGACCTCGTCTACAACGGCAGCCCCGACAGCCACGCCGAGGCGCTCGCGCAGCTGGCCGAACTGTGGGAGAAGGCCAAGAACCCCGAGCGTGCCCGAGAGGCCAGGAAGTCGTTGCAGGAGTCGTATCCGACGAGCCCATGGGCGAAGAAGCAGGCCGCGTCGGGAGGCGCCTGACGATCGTCGGGGGTGGGCGGCTTTTGCGGGTCGGCGGCCTTTGCCGTACCATGAGCGTCGCGTGTGGTCGGTAGTCGCAAGGAGATGAGACATGCAGACGGGAGTCGTCGACGTGTGGTTGGCAGCCGTGAGGCGGGCATGGATCGCGGTCGGTCCGGGAGTGCTCGGCAGGATTCTCGTGGCCGCGGTGCTCGCCGGGGCCGCCGTCGGACCGGCGGCGGTGTGGCCGGGAACGACCCAGGCTCAGGACGAGGAGGCGGCCGGCGACGAGGCCGCGGCCGATGAGGGCGAGAGCATGCTCGTCTTCTACTACAACGCCCTCGGCATCAAGTACGTGATCGTGTTCCTCGCCCTGTCGTTCGGCCTGGTCGCCCTGCTTGTGATGTGCTTCCTCCAGGTCCGCAAGGCGGTGCTCATGCCGCCGGGTCTGAGCCAGGCGTTCGAGGCCCATCTCGATGCCAAGGAGTATCAGCCGGCCTACGAACTGGCGAAGAACGACGACTCATACCTCGGGCAGGTTCTCGCAGCCGGGATGGGAAAGCTGCAATCGGGCTACGGCGCGGCCGTCGAGGCCCTGCAGGCGGAGGAGGGTGAACAGGCGATGAAGCTCGAGCACAAGATCAGCTACGTCTCGCTCATCGGGGCGCTCGCCCCGATGTTCGGCCTGCTCGGCACGGTCGACGGGATGGTGGCCAGCTTCATGATCATCGCCAAGTCGGCGACCGCGCCGAAGCCGAACGAGCTCGCCATCGGCATCTCGCAGGCCCTCATCACCACGCTCATCGGGCTCTGGCTCGCGATCCCCGCGATCGCCTGCTTCGCGCTCTTCAAGAACTGGCTGCAGAAGCTCAACGGTGACGTCGACACCGAGGCGATGCGGCTCATGTCCCGGTTCCAGAACATGGGCAAGAAGTGAGTCTTCCATGGCGCGCAAGCGAGGCGGCGATCCGTCGAGCACCGACATCGACATGACGCCGATGATCGACATGACCTTCCAGCTCATCACGTTCTTCATGTTCGTGATGAACTTCTCCGAGGCCGAGCAGGACGAGCGGATCCAGCTGCCGCTGAGCCAGCTCGCCAAGCCCGTCGAGGGGGCGATGGAGACGCCCATCACGCTTCAGCTCACCAACGGCGGGGCGGTCATCTACGCCGGCGAGTTGGTCGCGGTGCGCGACATCGGCGGCTACCTCGAGCGGGAGAAAAGCGTGATGCTCGATGCCGGCAAGGAGCCGAGCGCGGCCACGGTGATCGTGCGGGCCGACGGCCGGGCGAAGACCGGGGAGGTGCAGGACATCATCCGCATCTGCCAGGAAAAGGGATTCGAGCGGTTCGCCCTGCGGGCCCAGTACGACGAGGGCTGAGCGCGCATGGCGAAGCGGGAATCATCGCTGGGCGACAAGGTGGCCGTCGACATGACGCCGATGATCGACGTCGTGTTCCAGCTGATGTCGTTCTTCATGTGCTCTCTGAAGGTCGTGGCCCCGGAGGGTGATTTCGACATCCGCATGCCGCTCGGCGTGGCGGCGGCCGCGGCTCCCGACGACCAGCAGGTGCCTCCGGTGCGGGTGAAGCTCGCGGCCGGCCCCGACGGCTCCCTTGCGAGCATCTCCATGAACGGTGCGCCGGTAGCCGACTTCGAGGACCTCAGAAAGCGGATCCTCGGCATCGTGGGCACCGACACCGGGCCCAACTCGCTCGCCGAGCGGACGGAGGTCGAGCTCGACTGCGACTATGGCCTGAAGTACGTGAACGTCGTCCGTGCGATCACCGCCGTCTCGGGCAAGGTGCAGGACGGGCAGATCGTGGAACTGATCAAGAAGATCAAGTTCACGCCCCCGAAGCGCGGCTGACCGGCCCGTATCGTGGGACAGGCTTCGGCCTGTCATGGCTTGTTGGGTCCGTGCCGGCTTCGGACTCCCGGCATCCCCTCCCCGGACGTTCAGGCAGGCGACAGAGCCGGCGGCACGCTGCTCCATCGCCGAGGGCGATCGCTCGTCCAGTCTCAACTGTGATGGTGCGCTCGGAGTAAGCCGCGTATCTGCCCATCGGCTCCTGCGCATCGCACCGACCGTATCCGCCGGAAGTTCTGAGCGCCCACGAGTTGGGGGAGGATCGGGGTTGTCCTCTACCGTTGGGACGGCGTGTTTGACCAGCGAAGCCATCGTCACGCGAACACCCGGCATCGTGCCGCTGTTCACTGTGCCGACCTCCGTCGGCTGGTGATCGCCGGGGCCTCCGGCCCTGACCGAGAGCGTGTGGGAGACGGGCTTTGCCCGGCGACCGTGAGCCGTTGCCGACGCCGGGACGGCGGCGACGGCGAGACAGACGCCAGGCGCAGCGCAGGCAAATCCGAGTGAGCCGTAGCCTGGAGGGCGAAGGCGACCGTCCGGCGAGACGGTAGGGGCGACCCCGAGCCGGTGCGCCGCGCACCCTCGGCGACAGACATCACCCCCGCGGGTGGAACCTGCCGTGGATGCCCTTCAGCCGGTCCGCGTCGACGTGCGTGTAGCGTTGCGTGGTGGCGATGCTCGAGTGGCCGAGCATCTCCTGAACGTGGCGGAGGTCGACGCCGCCGGCGACGAGGTGCGTGGCGAAACTGTGGCGGAGCGTGTGGGGGCCGATGTCTGGCGGCACGCCCGCCCGCTCCGCGTGGCAGCGGACGATCTCCCAGATCCGCATGCGGGAGAGACGATTGCCACGCGAGGAGAGCAGCACCCACTCGGGACGGGTCGTGGACCGGCAGGCGAAGTCGCGGCGGACGCCGTCGATCCACGTGCGGACGACATCGACCGCACGCCGGCCGAGCGGCACCACCCGTTCCTTGCCCCCCTTTCCCCGGCACGTGCAGAACGACTCGGCGAGCCGCACGTCGGTGACCCGCATGACCGAGACCTCCGAGGCCCGGCAGCCGGTGGCGTAGAGCAATTCGAGCAGCGCTCGATCTCGCACGCCGGTCGGCGTTGCGGCGTCGGGGGCGGCGAGCAGTCGGTCGACCTGCCCGGGTGACAGGGTGCCGGGAATGTGGTCGTCGCGACGGGCGGCCGAGATGAGTTCCGCGGGGCTTTCGGTGACCACTCCCTCGACCTGCAGGAACGCGTAGAACGTGCGCAGGGTGGCCGCCTGCCGCGCGATGCTGGCGCGAGCCAGCCCCCTCCTCGCGAGCGCGGCGAAGTAGTCGCCCAGATCGCGCACGTCCAGCCGCTCGGCCCGGCGGCCCGCCAGCCAGGCCGAGAAGTGGGCGAGGTCGCGTCGGTAGGCGGCCTGGGTATTCGCCGACAGTCCACGCTCGTTGCGGATAGAGTCGAGAAACCGGTCGATCAGCAGGGCCGTCGACTGGGGGCCCACCGGCGCCGCCGGAGTCGGGTCGAAAAGGATGCGTCGCGTTCGCGGCCCACGTGCCATCGATTCAGTGCCCCCGAGAGCCCCCACCGGGTGTGGCGGGCTCAGGCGTCGTAGCCGAGGTTCGGGGCCAGCCACCGCTCGACCTCGGCCACCTCCATGCCCTTGCGCGCCGCGTAGGCCTCCACCTGGTCGCGGGTGATCCGGTCCACCGCGAAGTATCGGCTTTCCGGATGGGCG
Source organism: Planctomycetia bacterium (assembly GCA_009926295.1). Classification (GTDB taxonomy): domain Bacteria; phylum Planctomycetota; class Planctomycetia; order Pirellulales; family UBA1268; genus RGVT01. The sequence continues at coordinate 6,100 of RFPF01000009.1, read as the reverse complement.
AAGTAGAGCCCACTCACGCTGGCCGCCGGCAGCATCGCGCAGCTTTCCGTAAGCGTCATTCCCGCCCCCCTCTCGGCATCCAGCAGCGCGAAGAGCCCCCGCTTTTCCGTGTGGTCGGGGCAGGCGGGATAGCCCGGGGCCGGGCGGATGCCGCGGTACTTCTCCTCGATCAGGTCCTCGGGCGACAGGGTTTCCCGCACGCCGTAACCCCACTCCCGGCGGACCCGCGCGTGCAGCCACTCCGCGCACGCCTCGGCGAGCCGGTCGGCCACCGCCTTGGCCATGATCGACGAGTAGTCGTCGTGGTCGCGGTCGTACTTCCGGCACAGTTCCTCGCAGCCGTGCCCGGCCGTGCACGCGAAGGCGCCGACGTAGTCCCCGCGGCCGCTGCCCACTGGTGCCACGAAGTCGGCCAGCGCGTGGAACACGTCCTGCCCCTTGCGTTCCCACTGCTGGCGGAGCGTGTGCACGCGGCCGAGCTCTGCCGAACGCGAGTCGTCGGCGAACAGGACGATGTCGTCGCCGCTCGAATTGGCCGCGAAGAAGCCGTAGGCGGCCTTCGACACCAGCGCGTCCGAGCGCACGATCTCGTCGAGCATCCGCATGGCGTCCCCGTGCAGCTTGCGCGCCTCCGTGCCGACCACCGGATCCGTGAAGATCGCCGGGTGCTTCCCCTTGAGTTCCCAGGAGAGGAAGAACGGAGACCAGTCGATGAAGGGGACGAGTTCCTCCAGCGGGATCCTGTCGAGCGTCCGCACGCCGAGGAACTCCGGCACGTCGATCGTCGTCGTGGCCCAGTCGGTGGTCCAGCGCTTTTCGCAGGCCGCGGCGTAGGGCACCAGTTTCGTCTCCTGCCGCCGCTTGAAGTTCTCGAGGTCGCGGGCCTGTGCCTCGCGGGTGGCCCGCATGAACTCATCGCGGGCGGTGGGGCTGAGCAGTTTCTCCACCACCCCCGCCGCCCGTGAGGCGTCGTTCACGTGCACCACGGCCCCGGAGTACTTCGGCGCGATCTTCACGGCCGTGTGCCGGGCCGACGTGGTGGCCCCGCCGATCAGGAGGGGCACCTTCAGGCCGGCATGCTCGAACTCCTGTGCCACCTGCACCATCTCGTCGAGGCTCGGCGTGATGAGGCCCGAGAGCCCCACGATGTCGACCTCGTTGCGGATGGCCTCGTCGATGATCTTCGTGCAGGGCACCATGACGCCGAGATCGACCACCTCGTAGTTGTTGCAGCCGAGGACCACTCCCACGATGTTCTTGCCGATGTCGTGCACGTCGCCCTTCACCGTGGCCATCAGCACCCTGCCCCGCTTGGCCTGGGTGGTGCCGGCGGCCAGCCGCTCCGCCTCCATGTGGGGAAGCAGGTAATTGACCGCCTTCTTCATCACGCGGGCGCTCTTCACAACCTGGGGGAGGAACATCTTCCCCTCTCCGAACAGGTCGCCGACCGTCTGCATGCCCCGCATCAGCGGCCCCTCGATGATCTCGAGGCTCGTGTCGTATCGCTGGCGGGCGGACTCCACGTCCTCCTCGACGTGGTCGACGATCCCCTTCACGAGCGCATGGGAGAGGCGTTCCTCCACGTCGAGGCTCCGCCAGGTGTCGGCCTGGGCTCCGCCACTCCCCTCCTGCTTCCGGACGGTCTCGGCGAACTCGACGAGTCGTTCCGTCGCGTCGGCCCGGCGGTCGAAGAGCACGTCCTCGATCCGTTCCTTGAGCTCCGGCTCGATCTCCTGGTACACGGCGAGCTGGCCGGCGTTGACGATCCCCATCTCCATTCCCGCCTGGATGGCGTGGTACAGGAAGCAGGAGTGCATCGCCTCGCGGACGACCTCGTTGCCACGGAAGGAGAAGGAGATGTTGCTCACGCCGCCCGACACCTTCACCGCCGGCATGGCCGCCTTGATCCGTCGCGTCGCTTCGATGAAGTTCACCGCGTAACGGTTGTGCTCCTCGATGCCCGTGGCCACGGTGAGGATGTTGGGATCGAAGATGATGTCCTCTGGGGGGAAGCCGGCCTGCTCCGTCAACAGCTTGTAGGCCCGTTCGCAGATCGAGACCCTTCTTTCCACGTCGGTCGCCTGACCCTCCTCGTCGAACGCCATCACGACGACGGCGGCCCCGTGGCTCCGCACGATTCTGGCCTGCTCGAGAAACTTCGCCTCACCCTCCTTGAGGCTGATGGAGTTGACGATTCCCTTGCCCTGCACGCACTTGAGCCCCGCCTCGAGCACCTCGAACCGTGAGGAGTCGATCATGATCGGCACGCGGGATATCTCGGGCTCGCTCGAGAGCAGCGTGAGGAACTTCGTCATCACCTTGACGCCGTCGAGCATTCCCTCGTCGACGTTGATGTCGATGATGTTCGCGCCGTTCTCCACCTGCTGCCTGGCGACGCCGAGGGCCTCCTCGTAGCGCTCCTCCTTGACGAGCCGCGCGAAGGCACGGGAGCCGGTGACGTTCGTGCGCTCGCCGACGACCGTGAAGCTGCTTTCGGGCCGCAGTTCGAGCATCTCGAGGCCCGAGTAGCGGCTCCGGCACGGAGGCGGCGCCGGCTGCCTCGGCGGGTAGTTGCGCATCACGTCGGCGATCGCCTTGATGTGGGCCGGGGTCGTGCCGCAGCAGCCTCCCACGATGTTGAGCCAGCCGGCCTTCGCGAATTCCTCGAGGACCGACGCCATCATCTCGGGGGTCTCATCGAAGCCGCCGAGGGCGTTCGGCAGGCCGGCGTTGGGGTAGCAGCTCACCAGCCGGGGCGTGATCCGGGCGAGGTCCGCGACGTGCGTGCGGAGTTTCTCGGGGCCGAGCGCGCAGTTGATGCCGGCGGAGAGCAGGTCGATATGCGAGATGCTCGTCCAGCAGGCCTCGACCGTCTGTGCGGAGAGCGTTCGGCCTCCCTCGAAGATCGTGAACGACGCCATCACGGGGAGCGTCCGGCCGAGGTCGGAAAAGACCTGCTCGATGGCATGCAGGCAGGCCTTGAGCACGAGCGTGTCGAAGGCGGTCTCGGCGAGGAGCAGATCGACCCCGCCCTCGATCAGTGCCTCGATCTGCTCGCGGTAGGCCGCGACCATCTGATCGAACGTCACGTCGCGGTGGCCAGGATCGGCGACGTTGCCCGCGATCGACAGCTGCTTGTTCGTCGGTCCGATCGAGCCGGCGACGAACCGCGGCCGGTCCGGCGTCTTCGCCATCGCCGCATCGGCCGCTGCCCGCGCCAACGAGGCGGCGACAAGGTTGATCTCCCGGGTGTGATGCTGGAGGCCGAAATCCGCCAGTGCCACGCTCGTGGCCCCGAACGTGTTGGTCTCAACGATGTCGGCGCCGGCCTCGTAATAGGCCGCATGGATCCCGCGGATCGCCTCCCCCTGGGTGAGCGTGAGCACGTCGATGCAGTTCTTGAGATCGCGATGGTGATCGGCGAACTGTCGGCCCCGGAATCCGGCCTCGTCGAGGCCGAGTTGGTGGACCATCGTGCCCATGGCCCCATCGAGGATGGCGATCCGTTCGGCCAGCAGCGAACGGATCGCATCGGTCCGGGATGAGGTGGGCGTCTGGGGCATTGGGAATGCTGGGACGGGCCTCCGGATTCGGGAGGCCCTGCCGTGGGAACTGCTGCCGCCTCATCATAGGCGACTGGGTGCTTGGGGCATATTGCGAAAACGGGTGGGCGAATCCTCAAGCCGGCGAAATTCAGGCGACGATTTTCAATCCGGGCGCGGTCGTACGCCCCCTGGCCCGAGGAGGCCCCGATGGAGATTCTCGCCTCGTTCCCGACCGTGCGTTCTCCGGGTGCGGCGTCCCCGCCCACAGATGCCGTGCCCAGCATTCCTACCACCGGGCCTCGGCGGAAGCGGACCGCGGGTCTGCGCGTCGGCCTGTCGTCACGATCCGTCATCGTGCTGACGGGTGCGGCCGCGATCCTCTGGGGGATCGTGTGGTGGAGCGAGCGGGTCGCGGACACGGGCCGCGGCACAGGTCGCCCCGGGGTCGGCGACGCGGTCGAAACGGAGCCCGCTGCGCGATGACTGCGGACCTGCTCGACATGGCCTTCCTCGCACGAGTTGCCGGCCGGTTGCCGGTCGAGCCGGTGGCGCCGCTCCGCGAACCCGATGCCCGCCCGGCCGCGCCCGAGCCGGTGTCGCCCGCACACGATCCTGTCGTCAGCCGGCTGCTCGAGGCCTTCCCGGAGGCGTGGGCGCGGCTCGCCGACCGCGTGGAGGCGGCCTTCTCTTCGGGAAGCCGGGTCGTCTGCGTGGCAGGCCGGAGCCGTGGCGAGGGGCGCTCGACCGTGGTGTGTGGACTCGCACACGTGCTTCGTGCGCGGGGCTGTTTCGTGGCGTGCCATGAAGACATGGCGAGCGGCGTGGCGGCCGCGGACGCCGGCGCGGTGATCGTGGACGCGGGCATCTGGTTTCCGCACGGGCCGCTGCACCTCGGCCGCCTGGCGCACGCGGCGCTGGGGTGCGACGCCGCCGTGCTCGTGCGCCGCGCCGCCAGTGCCACCTGCCCCGGCCACGCGACGGCGCTCGAGGCCGTCGGCGTGCACGTGCTCGGAGAGGTGCTCACATTCGCCGACCCTCCCATCCCCGACGGGGGGTCTCGATGACACGAATTTCCGCGGGGGTCTTCCTCACGCCCGCCCAGCAGGCGGCCGTGGCGAAGCTGGCATTCGCGGTTGAATCACCCGGGGCGGTGGCGCTCCTGTGCGGACCGGCCCGCGTCGGCAAGACGCTGGTGCTGTCGCAGCTCGCCGCCGGCGGGCCGCTCCGGGGCCGCCGCTGCGAGCACGTCACGATGCGTCGGGCCGCGGGGCTCGGGCGGGCGATTCCCGAAGCCGACGTGCTGATCGTCGACGACGCCCACGAGGCTGGAGACGGTGAACTCGCCGCGCTGTTCGAGTCGTGGCTATCGCTGAACGCGCCGGGCGGCCTCGTCCTCGCGGGTGAGGGAAGGCTGCTGACCCTCGTCGCGCGCGAGGGGCGGATCGAGCAGGCGGCGGTCCTGCGGGCGGTGCTCCGGCCGTTTACGCTGGCGGAGTCGACGGACGTGGTGGCCGCACGGTGCGGTGCGGCGAGGCCGGAGTTCGAGGCCGTGGTCCGCGCGATCCACGACATCGCCGCCGGAATCCCCGGCCACGTCGTCCGGCTCGCAGAACTCGTGCGGGTCGTCGCCGACTCCGCCCCCGGGGGACGGATCACGGCCGACGACGTCGAGATGGTGCATCGCCGTCTCTGTCCGCAGGCGGCCTGATCGTCAGGAATCCGAAGCCGCGGCCTTGGCGAGATAGGCTGCGACGGCATCGTCTGGCGGTGGTCCCGGCGGCGGCCGCGGCCTGTCGGGAGCGAACGGCGCGGGGTCGAAGCCGGGGCTGGTGCCCGTGAGCAGGTCGGCCAGCAGCACGGCGGTGCCGGTCGACTGGTGGAGCCCCGCGCGGAAGTGGCCCGTCGCGACGAACGCGTTGTCGCAACCCGGGGTCCACGGATCCCGGCCGCAGGCCCGCCCACGCCTGGTCCACGGTCGCCTCGGGCAGCGGACCGAGCAGCCGATGCGCCACCCCGAGGAGGCGGTCGACCGCCTCCGGCGTCGTCGTGGCGGCGAATCCCGCATCCTCGATCGTGGAGCCGACGAGCAGCCGGCCGTCGTCGCGCGACACGAGGTAATCGATCCCGAAGTTGACCACCCGGCCGAGCGCCCGGCGGGGCAGCCGGAGGAGCAGGATCTGCCCGCGGATCGGCCGTGTCTCCAGCGTGAGTCCGAGCGCGGCGGCGACACCCCCGGACCAGGCGCCCGCGGCGTAGCAGTAGCCGCCGCCTCGCACGACGCCCGAGTCGGTGACGATCCCGGTGACGGTTCGTTTGCACCGCTCCACTCCACGCACCTCGGCGGCCGTGATCGTCACCCCGCGCCGCCGGCAACTCGCCTCGAGCGCCTCGAGGTGCCGCGGGGGTCGCAGGGTCATCTCATCCGGGAGGAGGAAGCCCGCGCGGACGCCGCCAGTGTCGACCGCCTCCTCGGGGTGGCGCATCGGCTGCTCGGTCCGCTGCCCGAGGCGACCGTGGACCAGGCGTGGGCGGGCCTGCGGCCGGGATCCGTGGAC
>RFPF01000080.1 GCA_009926295.1 Planctomycetia bacterium | reverse complement strand
GTCGGGCAGCTGCCCGACGCTGCCGCGTGCTCGTGCTCGCGCCCACGCGCGAACTCGCCGCGCAAATCCATGAGAGTGTGCGGGCCTATGGCCGCCACGCGGGCGTCACCGCCGCCGTCGTGTATGGCGGTGTGGGGCAGCGGGCGCAGGCCGACGCGCTCGAACGCGGTGTCGACGTGCTCGTCGCCACGCCGGGCCGGCTGCTCGATCTCGTCGGCCAGCGGCTCGCCGACATCCGCTCGGTCGAGTTCCTCGTGCTCGACGAGGCCGATCGGATGCTCGACATGGGCTTCATCCACGACGTGCGCCGGATCGTCGGGATGCTTCCGCACGATCGGCAGACGCTTTTTTTCTCCGCGACGCTGCCGGCCGAGGTACGTGGCCTGGCCGACGCGATGCTCCGCGATCCGCTCGAGGTGAAGACGGCGCCCCAGGCGACGTCGGCCGAGACGGTGGCACAGTCGGTCTATTTCCTGCCGAAGCAGGAGAAGAAGCGTCGGCTCGTGCAGCTGCTGCGGGAGGAGCCGATGTCGCGCGTGATCGTGTTCACACGCACGAAGCACGGCGCCGACAAGCTCCACCGCGACCTCGACAAGGCCGGCATCGCCGCCGCCGCGATCCACGGCAACAAGTCGCAGAACCAGCGCGAGCGGGCGCTCGCCGCTTTCAAGTCGCCCCGGCCGCCGGTCCTCATCGCGACCGACATCGCGGCCCGTGGCATCGACGTCGACGACGTGTCGCACGTGGTGAACTACGAGCTGCCGCACGAGCCCGAAACCTACGTGCATCGGATCGGCCGCACGGGCCGGGCCGGCCAGTCGGGCACGGCCGTGAGTTTCTGCGACCACGAGGAGCGGTCGCGGCTGGCTGCGATCGAGCGGCTCATCCGCATGACGATTCGTCCGGAGAACTCCGTCGCCGAACTCGGCGACCTGCCGGCGGCACGGAATGCAGACCGCGGAGACCGTGCACCACGCGGCAGACGCGATGGCCACGCCCGTGGCCAACGGCGCCAGCAGCAGCGCGGCGGCAGCGGTGGGCGGGAGCGGGGTGCCGGGGTCGAACGTCGCGAACGCCGACAGCCGGCGGCCGCGGGCACGCCCACGGTCGGACGTCCGGCCCGACGCAAGCATCGGCGGGCGCTCTAGCGATGTTTCACGGCGCCCAGTCGATCGGGCCTTCGAGGCCGCGGCAGAACGCGGCCAGGAGGTCCGCGGCACGGTCGGCGTCGTCGAGCGAGATCGTCTCCACGGCCGAGTGCATGTAGCGGTTGGGCACGCTCACGAGGCCGGTCGCCACGCCCGCCCGCGTCGTCTGCAGGACGTTGGCATCGGTCGGCGTCGCCCGGCCGCTGGCCGCGAGCTGGATCGGGATCTCCTTGGCCTTGCCGGCGGCGAGGAGCCTGTTCACCACGTGCGGGTTCATGTTCGGGCCCCGATACACGACCGGCCCCTTGCCGAGACCGATGTCGCCTTCCGACTTCTTGTCGATCGTGGGGCAGTCGGTGGCGTGCGTGACGTCCACGGCGATCGCCACGTGCGGATCGACGGCGTACGAACTCGTCTGGGCGCCGCGCAGCCCTATCTCCTCCTGCACGGTCGAGGCGACGTAGAGCGCACAGGGCAGGGGGCCGGCCGCCGCGGCACGGCGAAACGCCTCGATCACGACCCACAAGCCGATCTTGTCGTCCATCGCGACGGAGCAGGCCCGGTTGGCCCGCAGCGCCTGCACCTTGAGCTCGAACGTCACGCAGTCGCCCACGCGGACCACGCTCTCGGCATCGGCCTTGTCGGGCGCGCCGATGTCGATCCAGAGATCCTTCATCTTGGGCACGACCTTCCGTTCCTCCTCCGTGAGCAGGTGGATCGGCTTGCGGGCGATGACTCCCGGCACGGGGCCCGAGGCGGTCCAGATCACGACGCGCGAGCCGACGAGTTGCATCGGATCCCAGCCGCCGATCGGCTGCACCGAGATGTAGCCGTCGGAGTCGATGTATTGCACGATCAGGCCGATCTGGTCGCAGTGGCCGGCGAGGAGCATCCGCGTGGAGGCACCGACGTTTTTGGCCCCGATCACGTTGCCGTGGGAGTCGGTCGAGATCGAGTCGGCGACACCGCCGAGGTAGTCGCGAACGACCTTCTGGATCGGCTGCTCGTAGCCCGAGGGGCTCGGCGTCTCGAGAAGACGGAACAGGAATTCACGGGCTGCTGATTCCACGGCGGGCTCCACCTGGGCTGGGTTCGATCGGGGGGCTGCTGGCGTCAGGACGATCGCGTCCCGCCGGTTATACCCGGTCAGCCCCGCCGGGCCACGGGCGATACCTCGTGGAGGCGAAACTCCTTCCGGCTCAACGCCTCGTAGTGGTGCCCGATGTCGATCTGCGCACCCTCGGTGACACGGTTGCCCCGGTCGTCGAGGCGGGCGTTCATGGTGGCCTTCTTGCCGCTGCGGCAGATCGTCTTGATCTCCACGATGTTGTCGGCCCACGCCAGGAGATACTTGCTGCCCTCGAACGGCTCGCCCCGGAAGTCGGTGCGGATGCCGTAGCAAAGCACCGGCACGCCGAGTTCGTCGCACACCCGGGTCAACTGCAAAACCTGCAGGGGCGTGAGAAATTGCGACTCGTCGATGAGCACGCAGTGCACGGGGCCGCCCTCCTGCGCCCGCCGGACAGCGTCGAAGAAGTCGTGGCCGGCGTCGAACGCGGTCGCCTCGGCGGTGAGACCGATCCGGGAATGGATCACGTGGGAGCCGCCGCGGGCGTCGATGGCCGGCGCGTAGAGGAGGGCTCGCATGCCGCGCTCCCGATAATTGTGGGCGGACTGGAGCAGCGTCGTGCTCTTCCCCGCGTTCATCGCCGAGTAGTAGAAGTAGAGTTGTGCCATGGCGACGTTGATTGTCAGTCGATCCTGCGGCGGCGCACAGCCCCCGGCGTCCGGCGGGCGGCTCGTGGCAGGTCGATGCCGTGCGCCTGCAACTGCCTCTCCACCTGGGCAGCCCAGCCGCGGTTGGCCGCCGGGCTCGCCGGGCTGGGGTGGAGGATCGACACGACCGGCGGCCCTCCGTCTCCGAGCGCGGCCCGGGCCCGCTGCGTCGCGAACGAGCCCACGCCGACCACGTGCCGCGGCCGGCACCAGGCGACCAGCCGGCGCAACGCCTCGTCGCAGATCTCGAACAACCGTGCCCGCTCGCGGGCGGGAAGCTTGTCGGGCGTGCGGTTGCGGCCGGAAGCCTCGAGAAACACGAGGGGGCAGTAGTTGGCCACGAAGAACCGCTCGCAGAACGCGTCGGCCGACCCAAACCGGTCCCGCACCCAGCCCCAGAGCCGCCGCCCGCTCACCTCCCTGCGACGGCAGGCGAATCCCTCCACGGGCCGCGCCGGGTGGACGCGGGCCGGCCGGTCGACCTGCGCCACGATGCCGAGGAAGTCGCGCACCATCCCGACTTCGCCGAACGGCACGCCTGTCTGGGCCATGCCCCACGGGCCGGGGTTCATCCCGAGGAGAATCGCTTCGATTCCGCGTCGCGAATACCTGCGGAGGTAGGCCTCGTGGCCCCGCCGCGCATAGACCAGCGGGTTGTAGGTGCAGGCCGTCGGCTGGCGAAACACCAGGGAGTCGGTCTCCCGCGAGAGCCAGCCGGCGAGCGCGATCGGATTCATGGGGCTGACGTGATTCACGGCGGGCTGGATGGTATGCGAACCGCTGCGGCGGCGCCATCCGGCGCGAGAGCGGCCCGGGCCGCACGACCGTCACAACCGCCCTGCGCCGAGCCCCCGGAGCGTCCGCCGCCCGCGGGTGACGCTCCGGGGCGGGAATCGCGTGCCGGGCGTTCCTCGGCCGAGTTACGCTCGCTACGATGCGATCGTCGTCTTCAACAGCAGCGTGGTGGTCATGAGCGAGCCAGTGCGGGTCGGCGTCGTCGGCATGGGAACCGTCGGGTCGGGCGTGGTGCGCCTGCTCGTTGAGTCGGCTGCTCACATCGAGCGGCACGCCGGCCGGCCGATCGTCGTCGAAAAAGCCGTCGTCAGGGACCTCGGCAAGCCCCGCGGGGTGCAGGTGCCGGCAGGGAGGCTGTCGGCCGACTGGCGCGACGTCTCGCGCGATCCGTCGATCTCCGTCGCCGCGCTGCTCGTGGGCGGCCTCGAGCCCGCCCGCACGATCATGATCGACCTGCTGGAGCACGGGAAGGATGTGGTCACGGCCAACAAGGCGCTCCTCGCAGAGCATGGGCCCGAACTCTTCGAGCTGGCCCGGGCCCGGGGTCGCTCGATCGCCTTCGAGGCGGCGGTCGCCGGCGGGATCCCGATCGTGGCGGCGATCGGCGAGTGCCTCGCGGCGAACCGTATCGAGAGCATCCGCGGCATCCTCAACGGCACGAGCAACTTCATCCTCACACGGATGGAGGAGGACGGAGCCGACTACGACGACGTGCTCGCGCTGGCCCAGGAGAAGGGTTTCGCCGAGGCCGACCCCTCGATGGACGTCGACGGCACCGACGCCACCCAGAAGCTCGCGATCCTCGCCCACCTCGCGTTCGGTGCCTGGGTGCCGTGGGGCGAAATCCCGCGCACCGGGATCGAGCGGCTCGATCTCGACATGCTCAACTACGCGGGCGAGCTCGGCTACCGGATCCGGCTCGTGGCCGTGGCGTCGCGGAGCGACGGGCGCCTCGCGATGCGGGTGGCACCGGCGCTGGTGCGCAAGGGCACGCCGCTGGCGGAGACCCGCGGCGCCTACAACGCGGTGAGCATCGTGGGCGATGCCGTCGGCCGGATGTTCTTCCATGGCCTCGGGGCCGGCCAGATGCCGACGGCGTCGGCCGTGGTGGCCGACATCATCGACACCGTCGTGGGGCGGGCGGCGATCACGTTCCGCACCACCGGGGTGCTGTCGGCCGACACGCCCGTGGCCCGCATCGCGGGCGTGGAGCTGCAGGAGCGGCACTTCCTCCGCATCGAGGCCAAGGATCGTCCCGGCGTGCTGGCGCGGATCACCGGGATCCTCGGCGAGCATGGGATATCGATCGCGTCGGTGATCCAGCACGAGGCGAGCCGCGGCTCCGCCGACACCGTGCCGCTGGTGATCATGACGCACCTGGGCGGCTCGGCGGCCGTCCGCAAGGCGCTGGATCACATCGATGCCTCCGACGTCGTCCGCGGCCGAAGCGTGTGCCTGAGCGTCCTCGAGGAGTGAGCCGTCTCGCATGAAGCACGTGATCGTGATCCCGGACGGCGCGGCAGACGCCCCGCAGGCCGCCTTGGGCGGCAGGACGCCCTTCCAGGCGGCCCGCACGCCCGCGCTCGACGCACTCGCGGCCCGCGGTCGCGTTGGCCTCACCAACCACGTGCCCGACAGCCTGCCGCCGGGCTCCGAAGTCGCGTGCATGAGCCTCATGGGCTACGACCCGCTGCGGTTCTTCACGGGGCGGGCGCCGCTCGAGGCGGCCGCGCAGGGGATCACGCTCGGCCCGGACGACTGGGCGGTGCGGTGCAACCTCGTGACGATCCGCGGGCACGACCGGGGGCCGGTGATGGAGGACTTCACCGCGGGCCACGTCACCACGGAGGAGGCGACGGAGCTGCTCGTCGCCTGCCAGCGCGGGCTCGTTGCAGAGCTTCCTGACCTCGCGGGCTGGGAGTTCAGGCCCGGGGTGAGCTACCGCAACCTGCTCATCCACCGGGGCCGGGCCGGCGCGGTCGCGCCCTTGGCGGACGACATCAGGGCCACCCCGCCGCACGACCTCATGGACAAGCCGGTGTCCGATGCGTTCCCGCGCGGCTTCGGGAGCCGGCTGCTCGCCGACATCATGGCCCGCAGCGCTTCGTGGCTCGCCGACCACCCGGTGAACCGCGCGCGCGTGGCCCGCGGCTTGCGGCCCGCCACGCACGTGTGGCTGTGGGGCGTGGGGCGTGCTCCTGCGTTCGAGCCGTTCACGGCGAAATACGGCATCAACGGCACGATGATCACGGCCGTCGATCTCCTGCGCGGCCTCGCCGCGCTCGCCGGCTGGAGCCGCCGCGAGGTGCCCGGCGCCACCGGCTACCTCGACACCGACTATGCCGCCAAGGGGCGGGCCGCGATCGACGAGCTGCAGACGGCCGACCTCGTGTGCGTGCACGTCGAGGCCCCCGACGAGGCGAGCCACCAGGGCGACGCAGCGGCGAAGGTGAAGGCGATCGAGGAGATCGACGCGAAGATCGTCGCCCCGATCGCCGCCCACCTGGCGACGCTCGGCGGGCATCGGATCCTCGTCTGCCCGGACCACCCCACCTTCCTCTCGACGAAGACGCATTCCCGCGGCGACGTGCCGTTCGTGATGGCGGGCACGGGAATCGCCGCGGGCGGTCGCTGCACCTACGACGAGGTGGCGGCGGCCGCGGCTGGCGATGCGATCATGCCGGGCTGGAAGCTGATGGGCACGTTTCTCGGAAAGGACTGATTCCCGATGGGCCTGGTGGTGCAGAAGTTCGGCGGCACGAGCGTGGCCGACCCGCAGAAGATCCTCGCGGCTGCGAGGAAGGCGATCGCACGGCACGACGAGGGGAAACAGGTCGTGGTCGTGGTGAGCGCGATGGGCCATCAGACCGACATCCTCGTCGATCTCGCGAAGGCGATAACCGACCGTCCCAGCGCGCGCGAGATGGACATGCTCCTCTCGACGGGCGAGCAGGTGAGCGTGGCCCTGTTCGCGATGGCGATCCACTCCCTCGGGCGCAAGGCCGTGAGCCTCACCGGGGCCCAGATCGGCATCCGCACCGATTCCAAGCACACCAGGGCCCGGATCCGCTCGATCTCGACCGACCACGTGCGAAAGCTGCTCTCCGACAGCGCGATCGTGATCGCCGCCGGTTTCCAGGGGATCGATCAGGACGGCAACATCACCACGCTCGGCCGAGGGGGCTCCGACACCACGGCCGTGGCCCTCGCCGCGGTGCTCGATGCCGAGGTGTGCGAGATCTACACGGACGTCGACGGCGTCTACACGACCGACCCGCGGCTCCTTCCCGAGGCCCGCCGGCTGGGATCGATCTCGTACGACGAGATGCTCGAGCTCGCCAGCCTCGGTGCGGGAGTGATGCACTCGCGCTCGATCGAATTCGCCAAGAAGTTCGGGGTCAAGGTTCTGGTGCGTTCGAGCTTCAAGGACGTGCCGGGCACGGTGATCCTGTCGGCCGAGGAGTCGACGCCGCGGCCCGCGAGCGGCGTGGCCCTCGCCAGGGACGAGGCCCGGATCACGCTCGAGAACGTCCCGGACCAGCCCGGCTCGAGCCACGCGCTCTTCTCCCGGCTCGCGGCCTCCGGCATCGCGGTCGACATGATCGTGCAGAACGTCGGGCAGGGAGGGCAGGCCGACATCTCGTTCACCGTGCCGTCGGACGACCTCGACGAGGCGTTGGAAGTCTCCCGGACCGTCGCCGCAGCGCTCGGCGCCTCGGGCGTGTCGCACGATGCGGCGATCGCGAAGGTGAGCGTCGTGGGCGTGGGGATGGAGCGTGAGGAGGGGGTGGCGGGAAGGATGTTTTCGGCGCTGTCCGCCGCGGGGATCAACGTGCGCATGATCACGACGAGCGAGATCAAGATCTCGGCGCTCGTCGACAAGTCCGACGCGCAGGCGGCCGTGCATGCGGTGCACCGCGCGTTCGCCCTCGAGGCGGAGTCGGTCGACGGCGCGGCGGATGTCGCCGGCACGACCCTCGCGAAGTCGAGCCCGCTCGAGGTGGTGCAGCGGCTGGAGGGGATGGAGGACCTCGCCATCGAGGACTGCCACCTCGACTCGTCGCAGGCGCTGGTCACGTTCATCGATCTGCCCGACACGCCCGGTGTGGCCGCGGCCGTGTTCGAGGAGGTGGGCCGTGCCGGTCTCGTCGTCGACATGATCGTGCAGAGCCATCCCCGTGACGGGCGGGCCGAGATCTCGTTCACCGTGCCGGCCGGCGACCGCGAGCGGGCAGCAGCCGTGGCCCGGAGGATCGCGGCGTCCCGCGGTGCGCGGGTCGCGGAGGTGCCCCATGTTGCCAAGCTCTCGATCACCGGAGTGGGGATCCGGAGCCATGCCGGAGTGGCCGACAGGCTGTTCCGGCCCCTCGCCGACGAGGGGATCAACATCGACCTCGTGAGCACGAGCGAGGTCCGGCTCAACGTGATCGTGGCGGCCGAGCACGGCGAAAAGTCGCTGCGCGTGCTGCGGAAGGCCTTTGGATTGTAGTACCCGGCGAGGAGCCGCCATGACCGAAACCATCTTCTCGAAGATCATCGAACGGAAGATCCCGGCCCGCATCGCATACGAGGACGAGCATTGCCTCGCCTTTCACGACGTCGCCCCGCAGGCGCCGACGCACGTGCTCGTGATCCCCAAAACGGCGATCCGGTCGCTCGCCGAACTGCAACGCACCGACACCGGGCTGATGGGCCACCTGGTGGTGGTGGCCACGGAACTGGCGGCGAAGCTCGGACTCGGCGACGGCTACCGCCTCGTCGTCAACTGCGGCAGCGATGGAGGTCAGTCGGTCGACCACCTCCACGTGCACCTGCTCGGCGGGCGGCGGCTCGGCTGGCCGCCGGGGTGAGGCGCGACGCCTGCCCCGCTCAGCCGAGCACGCTTTCGAGAACCTCCTCGGCGACGTAGATCGGGAGGTTCGGCTCGCACGTCACCGCCACGGCGATGGCGTCGGACGGCCTGGCGTCGATCTCGACGACTTCGCCGTCCTTGAGCACGCGCAGGGTGGCGAAGTAGGTGTGCTCCTTGAGCTCGCTGATGACGACGTCCTGAAACTCGCCTCCGAGCAGCTCGACGGCGGCCACGAGCAGGTCGTGGGTGAGCGGACGCGGCGACTGGTGGTGCTTCACGCGGCGGTCGATGCTCGTGGCCTCGAACAGCCCGATGAGGATCGGAAACGTGCGGTCGCCCTCGACCTCCTTGAGGTACACCACCTGCTGGTCGTTGATCTCGCTGATGATGATCCGCGAGAGTTCCATCTGGACGCTCATGACCCGGCTCCGGCTGTGCTGATGTGCGGCGGGCGACGCGTCGGCCCGCATGCGTCCGCCCTCGTGGTCATGCTACCCGAAATTGCGGGCCGGTTCACGGGCTCGAACGGCGCTTCAGGGCGGCGAGCGTTTCGGCGCCCCGGGCGAGCTTGGCCTCGAGTTCCGCGAGTTGATCGCGTTCCTTCTGGACCACCGGCGGCGGCGCGTTGGCCGCGAACCTCGTGTCGGCCAGTTTGGCCCGCTTGGCTTCGATGAAGCCGGCCGTCCTGTCGTTTTCCTTGGTGAGGCGCGCGATTTCGGCCTCCACATCGATGAGCCCCGCGAGGTCGACGAACACGTCGCAGCCCGCCACGGCGATGGTTGCCGCGCCCGCCGCGGGCTCGGCCTCGGGGCCGGCGGCGGTGATCTCGGCCGTCGCCATGGAGGCGATCGAAGCCCGCAGCGGGGCGAGGAGGTCGGCGGTGTGGCGCGGTGCGCGGATGGCGACCTTGAGGGTCGTCTTCGGCGGCACGTTCTGGCGCGAGCGCACCTCGCGGATCGCGCCGACGATCGCGAGGAACGTCCCGAACCGCGTTTCCGTCGGTTCGTCGATCCATGCCTGAGGTGGAGCGGGCCAGGCGGCCGTCATGATCGAGGGCGATGCCCCGTGCGCATCCCATGGGAACCCCCGCTGCCCCACGGCATCGCGCAGGTGCTGCCAGATCTCCTCGGTGACGAAGGGCATGATCGGGTGCAGGAGCCGCAGGATCGTGTCGAGGCCGAGCAGGAGCATGGCCTGGGCCTGCGGGCGGGCCGCGGCATCGGCGAGCCGGGCCTTGCAGAGCTCGAGGTACGCGCTGCAGAACTCGTCCCAGGCGAAGCCGTAGAGCACGCGGGCGGCCTCCGCGAAGCGATAGGCGTCGATCGCGTCGGTGGCGGCACGCGTCACCGTGGCCAGCCGGCTCGCAAGCCAGCGGTCTTCCAGCGGCAGCGCGGCCGGGTCGAGGGCGTCGTGGCCGATGCGGCAGGCGGCGTACCCGTCGAGGTTCATGAGCACGAACCGCGTGGCGTTCCAGAGCTTGTTGGAGAAGTTGCGGCCCGATTCGAACCGCTCCGATAGCGCGGGACCGCGGGGCAGGGCGAGGTCGTCCGGCGCGGTCGCCCACTGCGTGCGAAACGGCTCCTTGCACTTGGAGCACTCGATCCTGGGGAGCATGCGGTTGTGCGTGGTCTGCTCGATGCGGGCGGCACAGTGCGGACACTGGAATTCGACCGGCATCCGCACGTCCTGCGTCTCGGTCGCCATGCTCGCCATTCCGAACCGCAGCGCGTCGGCCCCGAGGGCCTCGATAACGTCGAGCGGATCGACGCCGTTGCCCTTGCTCTTGCTCATCGTCTCGCCGTAGCGGTCGAGAATCTTCGGGTGGATGGCGACGCGCGAAAGGGGATCGTACCGGTGTCGAAGATGCCCATGATCACCATGCGCGCCACCCACAGCGTGATGATGTCGCGGCTGGTGACGAGCGCGCTGGTCGGATAGAACGCCGCGAGTTCCGGCGTGTCGCGTGGCCAGCCGAGCGTCGAGTGGGGCCAGAGCGCCGAGGAGAACCAGGTGTCGAGCACGTCGGGGTCGCGAACCAGCGGCCGGCCGGCGATCGCGTCGATGCCAAGCGACTCCGCAGTCGAGCAGACGTGCCAGCCGGAGCCGCCGTCGCTCCGCCAGGCGACGTCGGCCCGCCCGGAAAAGGCGTCGGCCAGGCCTGCCTCGGTGACGCCGTCGACGTGCCAGATGGGGATTCGATGCCCCCACCAGAGCTGGCGGCTCACCGGCCAGTCACGCTTTTCCCCCAGCCAGTCGAGGTAGCTCTTCGCGTAGCGGTCGGGGAAGATCCGCACCGCGTTCCCGGTCACCGCGTCGAGCGCGGGCTGGGCGATCTCGTCCATGCGGATGAACCACTGGTCGGCGAGGTAGGGCTCGATCGGGGTCTTCGAGCGGTCGGAGTGAGCGAGGTCGATGACGCGGTCCTCGACCTGCACGAGCTGCCCGGCGGCCTCGAGGTCGGCGACGACGCGGGCCCGGGCCTTCGGGATCGTGAGTCCCGCGTACGGCCCCGCGGCGGCGTTGAGCGTGCCGTCGGGATTGAGGATGTTCAGCATCGGCAGCCCGCGCCGCCTGCCGACCTCGTAGTCGTTGGGGTCGTGGGCCGGGGTGATCTTGACGCAGCCTGAGCCCATGTCGGGCTTCGCCCATTCGTCCGCCACGAGCGGGATGGCCCGGCCCGCCAGCGGCAGCATCACGCTCCGGCCGGCCCGCGCCAGCGCCGCGAGCGTCTCGAGGTGGGGCCAGGCACCTTGGAGAAGATCGGGAGGAACGCCGTCTCGAAGAGCAGGCCGTCGGGCTCGTCGGTGCCGGGCTCGCGGC
>RFPF01000079.1 GCA_009926295.1 Planctomycetia bacterium | reverse complement strand
TGGAGTCGGACTTCTCGTCGAAGCTCCGCGCGTCGGATGCCACGTGCGACACGATCGTGTCGGCGCCGCGGGGATCGAACGAGAAGGTCGCCTCGTCGCCGGCGACGAGCACGCCGCGGCCGCCGACGTCGGCGAGGCAGGCGAGTTGCACGCCCCGGCGATTGCCCGGGAAAAACAGGTCGTCGCGCCGGAGGTGGAACACGCCGTGGCGGTTCACGCGGTCGCGGTGCTTGTAGCCGGCATACGGTCCCTGCCCGATCCAGCGGAACTCGTCGGCCGCGGCCGGCACCGCGAAGGCCAGCCCCGTTTCCACCATCGTTCCCCGCGGGTTGACGGGCTGGTAGTCGTAGGCCACGTCGATCGCGCCCCCGGGCCGGGCCGTGAGCCGATACTCGCCCTCCACGGCCTGCTCGGGGAAGCCCGGCCGCGGATAGCGGCCGCCGACCGTGACCACGACGCCGGCGGCGGTGCGTTCCGCGCTCGTGCGCACCGCGGTCACCTCCCGCATCAGTTCGCCGTCCCAGCGGGTGGCGCCGCCGTCGCGCTGCTTGCCGAGCTCGGTGATCGTGAGCTTGCGGCCGGTGTGCGGGCCGACCGCCGTGACGAGCGGCGTGCCGTCGGCGGCCGCGAGCGAGAGGCGTCCCGTGGAGCGGTCGATCGACAGCTTCCACGCGGGGTGCGCCACCGCGATGCCCGCCGCGGTGACGTCGAGGGCGAGATCGCCCGCGGGCAGCGAGCGCTCGACGGAAGCCATCCGGCTCGCGGCGGTGGCCGCGGTGTCGAGGCGAACGCCGTGCTCGTTGAACGACCTGCCGCCGGCGTCGAGGCAGCGGATCTCGAGAGCGAACACGTCCTGGCCGGGATCCCCGGGCAGGTCGAGCGGGATCGAAACGTTCTCGGTCTCGCGGGCCGCCGCGGTGAGCGGAACTTCGCCGTGGGACAGCTCTCCGGTGTTGCGAAGCAGTTTCCAGGCGAGCTGGTAGCCCGCGAGGCTGCGGAAGTCGTGCCGGTTTTCGACGCGCAGGCCGACCGTCTGCGGCCCGGGCCTCACCGCCACCTGCCGTTCCCCGATCCGCACGGGCGAGAAGGCGTGCCGCAGGTTCCAGTAGTCGAGCTGCGGCGTGCGGTCGGAGAACACGATCCCGTCCACGCCGTAGTAGCCGTTGGTGTCGAAGTAGCGGTGCTCGTCGAGCCACACCATGAGGTCGCCGTTGACCACGCTCGCCCGGTCCTCGGCGGTGCGCAGGATGCCCTGGTCCTGGAACAGCCACACCGCGCCGCCGGCGACGCGGGGGGCCCGGTACATCTCGTCCCAGATCTCCTGCACGCCGTCGCCGCCACGGGCGATGCCGCGCTGGTGGGCGTACTCGGTGACGACGATCGGCCGCTCGAGCACCCCGGCGTACTCCCGCACCTTTTCCGGGCCGGCGTAGTGCGGCGTGTAGAGATCGACGAACCCGGGATACCGCTCCCAGTTGCCCTTGAAGTGCGAGCCCACCGTCGGGAAGGCGATGGGCCGTGTCGGGTCGAGTTCCTTCACGAGCTTCCCGGCCTCGAGGCCCTGCTCATTGACCGGATTCTCGTTGCCCACGCTCCACAGGATGATGCTCGGGTGGTTCTTGTCGCGGGCGACGGTGGCACGTGCGCGTGTGAGGAGATCCTCCCGGTACGACGGATCGCCCAGATGGTCGCGGCCGTGGATGAAGGGCACTTCGCAGTCGACGTAGAAGCCCATCTCGTCGCACATCCCGATGAAGAGCGGATGCGGCGGGTAGTGCGACGTGCGGATGAAGTTGACGTTGGCGTCGCGGATCAGCTCGAGGTCGCGTCGCATCCGCTCCACCGTGGCCACCCGTCCCTCCTCGGGCCAGATATCGTGGTGGTTGATGCCGCGGAGCTTGATGGGCCGGCCGTTGAGCTGGAGGATGCCGTCATCGATCGTCACCTGACGGAGGCCGATTCCGTCGCTGACGCGGTGCTCCGGCCCCCCGGCGGCCGGCCGGAGGGCGAGGTCGAGCCGGTAGAGCGACGGCGTCTCGGCGGTCCACAGCCGCGGGTTGCCGACCCTGACGGTCGTCCGGCCGCGGCCGCGGGCATCGAGCTCGATCTTGAAGTCCTGCTGCACGTCGCCCGCGGGGCTCGTGAGCACGGCGGCCACGGTGCCGGGAGCCGTCGCGGCCGCCTCGACGTCGAGATCCGCGCCGCCGTCGGCCCGCAGCGTCGTCCAGACCGTGAAGTCGGTGAGGTGATCCTTCGGCACGGCGAAGAGCGTGACGCTGCGGTAGATGCCCGAGAGCGACCAGCAGTCCATCGTGTCGAACTCCCAGCCGTGGCTGCGGGTCGAGACGCGGACGGCGAGGAGGTTGTCTGCGTCGCCGGGAAGGAGGGCGTCGGTGACGTCGAGGGTGACGGGGTTGAATCCGCTCGCCCACGAGCCCACGTCGGTCCCGTTGACCCAGGCGGTGAAGCCATGCAGCACGCCGTCGAACGAGAGCAGCACCCGCTTCCCCCGCCACTCCGGCGGCACACGGAACGTGCGCCGGTAGAGCCCGAGCCCCTCGTCGGGCCCGTGGAAATACCGCGGCTCGGCGAAGCCGTGCAACTCCCAGTGGCCGGGCACGGGGATCGTCGGCCAGGCCGACGCGTCGAACGACGGCTCGATGAATTTGCCATCGGCGCCGGCGTCGAGCCCGGGCACGTACTTGAACGTCCACGTGCCGTCGAGCGGGCGGACGTCGGTGGCCAGCCGCGTCGGGAGTTCCTGCACGGGGCCCGCGGCCCGGGCCGAATCACCGCAGAGCATGGCCGCCGCGAGGCAGGCGGCGAGCCGCGGGGCGGTCGGGATCGGAGCACGGCTCATCGGCGTGTGGCCGCCGGCTCGATGCCGACGTTGTCGAGGGTGATCTGGCCGACGTGCTGCATCCGGCCCGGGCCCTCCACTGCGCGGAAGGAGCAGTCCCTGATCCGGATGCCGGTGATCGTCGCGGCGGGGAACGAGCCGATGTCGATCGCCGTGCCGCTCGACTCGCTCGTGACCCGCTCGATCGAAACGTCTCGCAGCACGGGGCGGTGCGGGCCGTCGGCCCCCTCGTCGTAGTCGAACTCGACGCCGAGCACGGCCTTGGCCACGCGGCCGATCGTCACGTCGCGAAAGTGGACGTTCTCGATCACGCCGCCCCGCACGGCGTTGGACTTGAAGCGGAACGCGCGGTCGAGGTGCGGGCTGTCCATCCGGCACTCCGACACGAACACGTTGCGCACGTCGCCCGACACCTCGCTGCCCATCGTCACGCCCCCGTGGCCGTCCCGCATCGTACACCGGCGCACCACGATGTTCTCGCAGGGCACGCCGACGCGGCGGCCGTCGTCGTTGCGGCCGCTCTTGATCGCGATGCAGTCGTCGCCCGTTTCGAACGTGCAGCCCTCGATGAGCACGTCGCGGCAGCACTCGGGATTGCAGCCGTCGTTGTTGGGGCCGAGCGAGCGAACCGTGATGCCCCGCACGGTGACGTTCGTGCAGAGCAGGGGATGAACGACCCACATCGGCGAGGCGACGATCGTGACGCCCTCGATGAGCACGTTCTTGCAGCGGTGCGGCTGCAGGAAATTGGGCCGCATGAAGTGGCCCTCGCCGTACACCCGCTCGGCCACGGGGACGCCCTCGGCCACCTCGCGCACGAGCCGCGCCCGGGCCTCCTTCTGGCTGGGGCCCGATCCCGACTTGCCCTTCCACGGCCACCAGGCGGTGGCGCTCGCCGAGCCGTCGAGCGTGCCCGGGCCCGTGACGGCGACGTTTTCCTCCTCGAAGGCGTGGATGAGCGGCTGGTAGTTCATGAACTCCATCCCCTCGAACCGCGTGAGGATGACGGGCAGGTAGCGGGCGGGATCGGGGTCGAACTTCAGCGTGGCGCCCGCGGCGAGGTGGAGGTTGACGTTGCTCTCGAGCCGCACCGGGCCGGTGCGCCACGTGCCGGCCGGCACGACCACGCGGCCGCCCCCGGCGGCATGGCAGGCGTGGACGGCGCGGGCGATCGCCGCGCCGCAGTCGTCGGCCTCGCGGGCACCGTGGGCGGTGATGGGAAAGTCGCGGTCGGGAAACACGGGATCGCGGACCGCGGCGAGCACGGCCGCCTCGTCGATCGGCGGCGCCACCGGGGCGGCGGTCGCCACCGCGAACACGATCACCGAAAACGGCACGAGAGCGAGACGGCGGAGAGATGCCATGCCGCTGAAAATGCGGCATCCGCGTGAAACCTGCAACGCGGTAAACGGAACACCGTATCCCGGAAACGGCATCCTGCCGTCAGGGCAGCGAAATGTCGAAGACATTCACGCCCGGCGTGACCTCGAACTCGCCGGCGTAAAGCCGCGTCAGCGGGGTCGTGTCGTTGCCCTCGCCGACGGGCTCGCCGCCGCTGAAGACCACGACGCGATGCGGGCCGACGAGCGCGCCCGCCCGCTTGTCGGTGTATTTCAGGATATACCCGCCATCGTCGGCGGTGCGGTCGATCGCGGGGCGACCGCCGGCCAGGGGGCTGAACTGCACGAGGAGGTTTTTCTGACCCACACCGGCCTTCGTCACGGTGCCCTTCACCTCGCACAGCTTCACGCCTGACGAGCAGCCGGCAAGGACCAGCAGCGTCGCGACGGCCAGGCATCGAAACCGGCAACAACGCCCAGCCATCAGAAGCTCCCCAGACCCTTCGGAGCGTTGCCGAGGTCATCCGCTGCATCGCCGTCTGCGAGGCAGCCGAGCACCTCCCACGTGGGCGTGTCGATATTCTGGCTGATGAACCGCACGCTGCCGTCGGCGAACGCCGAGGTCGCCCCATCCCCTGCGTGGAGGCTGCCGGGGGCATACTTGTAGTTCGAGTTGATCCACCAGTAACCGTTGGAGGTGTTTGCAGTACCGACAAGGTGCGTCATCGGCCAGTCGCTTCTGTACGCCCCGGCCCAGAACGAGGCCTGCCGTGCGCTCGAGTTCGTCTGCTTGCCGCCGTCACGCTCCACGAGCAGGAGCGTCTTCGACGTGCCATCGAGGATTTCCTGGAGCTTGGTCTTGGTGCCGCCCATGAACACGCCCCGCCTGCGGCCGACTTTTCCGTTGTCTGACGAGGAGAAGTCGGTCGGCCGGTAGGCGAAGGGAGTCGTCCCGGTGGCCGCCACCGCATCCTGCTGGCCGCTGTACCCCGCAACGCCGCAGTAATTCGACTTCGCCATGGAGCGGCTCGTGGTGATCACGTCGTTCCCGGCGGTACCGGTCTGCATGGTGTCGGATGGGCACTGGAAGATGCCGATCGGAGTGTCGAGAACCGCGCGTAGCGAGCTCGATCCGTCCCAGGCCCAGTAGGGGAACGCGAAGCCATTGGACGTGCGCCGCGAGATGGAATCGTAAAGCTCCATGTTCTCCATGAACGGCAGGATCATGACCTCGAAGCCGATGTACGACTTTCCACTCGTACCCTCCATCTTGCCCGCTTCGTAGAACACGCCGGGCGGAAGGATTTTCTTGGCCGACTCGTAGCTGAGGGTGGCGAGGGAAATCTGCTTGGCGTTGGCGATGCACTTCGAACGCCGGGCCGACTCGCGGGCTGCCTGCACCGCCGGCAACAGGAGCCCGACGAGCACGCCGATGATCGCGATCACCACGAGCAGCTCCACGAGGGTGAACCCGCGGGCCGCAACGCGGCGGGCAAGGAACCGTTTCATTGCGAACCTCCCGTTGAACCGAGCACGCCGGCCGCCACGCCGGCTTCCGCCAGCCGCTTCCGCCACTTCTTCTGATCCTTTCCCACGATAGAACCCGGCCGCGTGGACAGGTAGTCGTAGCCGAGTTTGTGGTTGGCCGCGGCGAGGTCCGCGAACGTGTCGTAGGTGACGCCGTCCCTGCCCGGAAAGACGGGGCGTCCCGTGCGGAGATCGTAGAACCGTGCCCAGAACGTCTCGGTCGAGGCGTCGTCGGCGACGTAGAGCGTGCGATCGCCCTGCTTGACGCGGGCGAGACCCTCGATCTTCGCCGCTTCGAGCCAGGCGAGCCCCGCCTCGATGCCCGAGACAACGTCGGCCGACGGCCGGGGGATGCTCATCAAAAACCTGAGGATCCCGCCGCTCTCGATCCCGCTCAGCGACGCGGGCTCGTAGGCCCTCGCGTGGGCAGGTTCGAGCGTGAGCGGGTCGTGCTGGGCGCACCAGGCCGTCTTGCGGCCGTCGATCTCGACCTGACAGCGGAGGATGCACTCGACGCCGTGGTCGAACGCCGCGGCGAGCCGCTCCCGGAGCCGCGTGGGCACGCACGCGAACCGCGGCTCGCCGGCACGGATGGCCTGCAGCAGGTGCATGATGCGGTCGGTCGCGCCGTCGTTGAACGTGATGTTGTCGTGGTAGCCGCCCTCGAGCGGATACACCTGCGGCCAGCCGCCGTTGGGGAACTGGGCGTCGAGGACGAAGGCGAGACCGCGCCGGACGGCCTCCTGGCAGTCGTCGCGGCCGGTGGCCTCCCACACCCGGGCGAGAAATTCGATCTCCGTGACCGTGGCCCCGTTGTCGAACGTGGCCAGGTAGTGGGGCCGCTTGCCCGGATCGCTCTGCGAGGTCCACTGTGTGCCCGGCTGCCGAGGCCCCGCGGTGAAATCGAGATGCTTCGACCAGCCACCCGACGGGGTCTGGAACGACACGATCGCGTCGGCGAGGCGGCCGGCCTCGTCGCCGGCATACCAGCCCGGCGCGGGATCCTTCGGCAGGCTGAAGTCGCCGGCGGACCTCGGCTTGCGTGCCGGGCGGCCGCCGGCCGCGGCCACCTCGGCCTGCAGAGCCGCCGCGTCGTGGGCTGCGAGGTCTGTCGAGCGATCGAGATACTCCCGCCACGGTCGGGCAGCCGCGCCGTCGAGCCCCGAGAGCCGGCCCGGCGACAGTTCTGCAGCCGGAGCCGACACCGGCGGAAACAAGCCGAGACAGACCGCCGTGATCCACCGGATCGGCCGCAGAAAACCGGTCTGTGTCATGGCCCGCATGGTGCGACCTGCGCGCGTATCCCCCGCGGAGTATAGCGCGGGTGGGGGAGAGGTCGGTATCCGATTTTCGGTGCATCCATCCAAGATTTCGCGGCCCAAAGCGGCCCCGGGCCCGGGATGTGCGGCGGGGCCGCGGGGCCGCCTTGCACGCCGGCCGCGGCCGCGGGAGGATCATCGGCATGAACGCCCGGTACGACCGCGGAATCCATCGGCTGCTCGCGAGTCGCGCTCCGATCGCCTTGATGATCGTCGTGGCCGGCTGCGCGCCGGGCGCGTTGCCCAAGCCCGCCGCCAAGGCAGAGCCCGCCGCGAAGCCCGCGCCGGTGCAGACCCGCAAGACCCTCGGCAAGACCACGCAGAACGTGCTCCGGCTCTCCGCGGCGCTCGCCGAGGGGGCCGTGCTCGCGGAGACCTCGATCACCAGCGACGGCCTCGAGATCGCATCGGAGGCGTATCGCACGCAGGTGGGCAAGGCGGGTGGCATCGCCGTGCAGCAGCGGATGCAGCTCTACAACGCCGAGCACGGCGAATACCCGAAGACCTACGAGCATTTCATGGACCGGATCATCGGCGTCGGTCAGCCCGACGGCCTCGCGCTTCCGATGCTCCCCTACTACCAGGAATGGGCCTACGACGAGGATGCCCGCCGGCTGGTGGTGGTGGAGTTCCCCGAGAAGCGGAAGCAGCGTCAGGAGGAGACGACGGGCGCCGCCGGAATCTGACCGGCCGCGGTCAGGCCGGAGGCTCGGGGCGGTCGAGCACCTGGCCGAGCTCCACGAGCCTCGCCCTCAACTCGGGATACGCGACCGCCTGCACGGACGTGCCGCCGCGGATCGCGAGGGCGGCCGCCACCCCGGCCGACTCTCCGAGGATCATCCACACCGGCTCCATCCGCACCGACGTCATCGCGATGTGGCTCGCCGAGCAGCAGACCGGCACCAGCAGGTTGGTGCACTCCGCCTCGCGCGGCACGATCGCCCGGTAGGGGATCTTGTAGATGCCGCGGTGGGCATCGTCGAGACAGAGCATCGAGAACTCGCCGCCGTTGAGCGCGATGCCGCCGTCGCGCGGGTAGGTGGCGTAGGGCCAGTCGTCGACGCCGTACGAGGCGAGCCCGACGGGGTCGGCGGGGTCGGTCGTGCCCTCGAGGTCGCGCTGGGTGAGCACGTAGGCCGACACCATCCGCCGGGCCTCGCGGACGTAGAGCTGGTGCGGCCAGCCGGAGGTGTCGTCGAAGGCGCCGGGCTGGAGGCCCGCGAGCACCGCCTTCTCGCGAAGCGGCGCCGGCACCGCCGGATCGGTGCGCAGGAAGTGCGTGATGCCCCGCATGAATTCCTGGTGGAACCGCCAGATCCGCGACCGCTCTGCCCAGTCGCCGTCGGGATAGCCGGCGTTGCAGCCGTAGACCGTGGGGGCGAGGAGGCTGCGGGCGAGGTTGCCCGCGCCGGAGGAGTGCACGCGGCCTCCGGCCGGCTCGTAGACGCCCAGCTTCCGCATCCGGCGGCCGTCGAGGTTCGCCTGTGCGCGGAAGGCGCGGCGGTAGATCTCGTAGGTGAAGGGGTCGTAGTCGGCGGGAGGGGCGAGCGGCAGCCGCTCCCCCTTGAAGGCGAACTTCCAGCGAAATCCGTAGCCCATCGTGAGGCGGTCGGCGGCGCCCTCGGGAGGCATCGCGATGTCCTGCAGGAGCGGGAGGAGCCCGCTCTTCGGATCGCCGGGCCGCACGAACGGATCGACGGCGTACACGGCCATGTCGGGGCGGACGCCGGCGAGCGACTCGCCGTGGTGGTCGCGGGACTCGCGGCCGAACGTGTACGACACGCCGGCCTTCGCGAGGAGGTCGCCCTCGTAGGAGCAGTCGATGAACACCCGCGCCGCCACCGCGGCTGCGGCGGCGGCGAGCGGCCGTTCGGCCGGGCATCCGAGGCGGTCGGGCGGGGCGTGGTCGAGGACGAGGCCCGCGATCGCGGAGCCGGCCCGCTTCACATCGGCCAGCCGATGCTCGTAGACGACGTCGATCCCATGCTCCCGCACCAGCCCCGCGAACGCGCGGCGGTAGGCGGGATCGTCGAGGTCGTCGGAGAGAATGCGGCGGGTCGAGCCGCCCACTGCCTCCCGGCGGCCCCAGTCGATGTGGCTCAGGCCGCCGCCTGTCATGCCGCCCAGCCAGCGGCTCGGCTCCACGAGCACCACGCGGCATCCGGCGCGGCTCGCGGCCACGGCCGCCATCACGCCTGCCGCAGTGCCGCCATACACGCACACGTCGGCAGGCTCGATCGCGCCGAGCGCCCGGCCTGCGGCTCCCGCCGCGAGCCCGCCGCACAGCCCCAGAAATCCCCGCCGGTGCAAGTTCATCACTTCCGCCCAGCGTAGCAGACGGAGGCGGGGGCCAGACGGCGCACGCCCTAGCCGGCCTGCATCCCGGCGGCGATGCCTTCCCAGAGGGCGATCCGCGCCTCGAGGCACTCGCGGGCGGTCCGCGACGCCTCGGCCCACTTCGCCGGATCGTCGCCGCACAGCCGGGCCACGATCCGGCGACAGATCGGGGCGTGCTTGGCGTCGTCGTGGGCGATGTGTCGCTCGAGGTAGAAGCGGAAGCGGCCCCACGCGGCGGGATCCTGCTCGGCGAGCGAGCTGACGAGGTGGCGGAACATGTCGGGGATCACGTCCTCGCGGCCGAACGTGAACGCGGCCGCGATCGCCGGCATCGAGCCCGACTCGATCACGGAGAACGTGGTGCGGACGAAGTCGGCGGCGGGGCCGGGCACGCGGGCCGCGGCAAGCGCCGCCGGCACGGTCGCGCCCGCGGCCAGGGCGTCGAGCAGCCGTTCGATGGGGCGCGTGTCGGCGCCGGCATCCTGCATGCTCTCCACGTAGAGCTCGAAGTGCGACGCGTGGCCGCCCTCGGGAAGCTCGTCCGACTCCTCGTCGAGCACGAGTTCATTGACCAGCCGCCGTGCCTCGCGGTCAGGCGTGGGCAGCCAGGGAAAATCAGTGCAGGTGAACTTCTGCTGCAGCGCCTTGAGCAGGCACTGGAAGTCCCACACGGCGAAGACGTGCGCTTCCATGAACGCCCGCATCCTCTCGGGCGAGTGCACCAGGCCGTAGAGGCGATGGTGCACGAGCCGGTCGCGGGCATCTCCGACGTCGATGTGGTGCGGCGCGAGAGTGGCCGTCATGCGATCATGCCGTCGTTCGGGGCCGTGGGGATATCGATGCCTTCCAACACCAGCACTTTAGGCAGGCTGCGGCCGGAGTCGAGGGTGCCCCCGCCGCGGCGTCGCCGGCCTCGAATCCCCGGCGAAATCACCAGGGAACGGTGATCACGGCCCCATCGGCCCGGGCGGCCAGCGACTTGTGCACCGCCGGGTCGATCTCGAAGGGCAGCGTCCTCACGCTGCCGTCGCCGAAGGCGATCGTAAACCCCGCGCGGTGCGGGCTGCCGAAGGCGCCGGGCGCCGTCACGCCGCGCTCGTCCTGCCGCGGTGCGTCGAGCCCGAACCGCGTGTTGCTGCTCGAGTAGCCGGCGAACAGGATTCCGGTGTCGCCGGCGTCGGTGCCGGTGCGGTAGCTCTCGGACGCCATGAACTTCTCGCCCACCAGATAGGTCATCGACATGCCGTCGAGGATGTGGGCGGCCGTGACGCGGCTCATGCGATGGACGAAGCCGTCCTGCATGTCGGGGATGCCCTGGTCGGGCAGCGCGAGTTTCTGCCCGAGCGGAGCCTTGCGCCAGGCGTCGCCGTCGGCGATCGACGACGGCGTGTAGACCGTGGCATCGACGGGGCCCGAGCAGCCGGAGCAGGGGCCGAGCCTGTCGTTTGGATGATTCTTCGTGAGGTGGGCGTTGACCACCGCCGTGTAGGGGAGATTCAACGTCTGGCAGTTGTTGGGATTGCCCGGAGGGGCGTGGCTGATCGTGATCTTCGTGCTCGTGGACACGTTGCCCGACACCTTCGACAGCACGCTCAGCGGCGGGCAGTTACCCACCGATCCGCCGTTGGCCGCATAGTCGCTGCGGGTGGCCTGGGAGAGCGTGATCCCGGTGGCGGCGGCGCTGGAAAACGGCCCGCCCCCGACGACAGCGATGGGGCCGGCCGAGCGGCGCGACGGGCAGGAGAAGACCCGCACGGGTGTCGTGGCCAATTGCTGGTAGACACTTGGTGCGGTGAGGGCAGTGGCGTCGGCGACGAGGTCGCGGGTGGCGATTTCCTCGACGTAGGGCAGGATGCCAAACGTCCATCCTCCCGGCTGGGAGGGGTCGCTCGGCCGCTCGGCGACGCCGAGCCACGTCGGGCTCCAGCCCCCCGACGGGAAGTGGCCCATGGCCGTTTCGTGCCGGATCATCGCCTTGGCGAGCTGGGAAACGTGGTTTTTGCAGGTGGTGAGCCGGGCGCTTTCCCGGGCGGCCTGCACGGCCGGCAGGAG
>RFPF01000078.1 GCA_009926295.1 Planctomycetia bacterium | reverse complement strand
CCGCCGCGGCGGTCACGAGCCGGTTCACGGGAGACGCTCCGAGGCCCTCGATGCACCCCTTTCTTTCAGGCCTGCGGGCCGCACTGCCCGCCGCCGGTTTCTGGGAGGCCCCGGCGGTCGTGGCGGTGTCCGGAGGCGCCGACAGCATGGCGCTCCTCCATGGACTCGTGCGGCTGGCGCCGACAGGGGCCCGACTCGTCGTCGCGCATGCGTGCCACGACCTGCGGCCCTGTGCGAACGAAGACCAGCGGTTCGTCGTGACCGTCGCCGCGCGGCTCGGGCTCGAGTGCGAGGCGCGAAACCTGGCGGTGCGCGCCGATCCCGAGGGCCTCGGCGAGGGCGTCGAGGCGAGGGCCCGCCGGCTCCGCTACGAGTTCCTCGCAACGGTCGCCCGCGAGCGGGGAGCCCGGCACGTCGTCGTCGGACACACCGCCGACGACCAGGCGGAGACGGTCCTGCACCGGATCCTGCGCGGCACCGGAATCAACGGTCTCGCGGGGATGCGTCGAGCCCGGTCACTGGACGACGGCGTCGCCCTCGTCCGGCCGCTGCTCGGGCTGCGGCGCGACCTCGGCCGCGGGTTCCTCGCGGCCGAGGCTGAGACGTGGCGCGAGGATCCCACGAACGACGACCCTGCATACGCCCGCAATTTCCTCCGCCATGAACTCCTGGCTCGGGCCGAGCGGGGGCCCTATCCGGGCGCCACCGCCGCACTCGTGCGGCTGGCGGAGCAGGCAGCGGGGTCGGCGGCGTCGCTCACGAGCGCCGCCGAGCACCTCCTCGATGCCCATTCACGTCGGCTGGCCGACGGACGCCTCGTGCTCGACGCGTCGGCAGTGGCCGGGCTCGACCGCCAGCTGCTCGGACACCTGGTCGCGGCCCTCTGGAGCCGCGAGGGCTGGCCACGCCGCGACATGACGGCCCGACATCACGAGGCCGTCACCGAACTCATCGTCGCCGCGGGGCGAGGCGATCACCCGACGACGGCGGCGATCGACCTGCCCGGGGGGATGCGGGCGGCGACCTCGTCGGCACGCCTCGTCGAGTTCTCCCGGGAGGCCCGACCGAGTTCCACTCAGTGATGCATGCCGCGGGCCGCGTAGCCGCCCCGCATGCGGAACCAGGCAAGCAGCAGCACGTAGCAGGCGAACATCGCCGCCGGCACGAGGGCCGTGAGCTTGAGCGCCTGGCGGCCGCCGAACAGGCCCGCAGCCTCGACGAGGGGCTTGTCGGCCACGGCCGATGCCTGCGCTGCCGTCCACCAGTCCACGAGGCCCTGCTGGGCGGCGATCGCCTCCGGCTTGGCCTTTTCCTGCTTCATGAGATCGAGCGCCCTGGCCGCCTCCCTGCCGCCGTCCTCGAGCACGCCCACCTTCGCGCCGTCGAGGCCGATGGTCTTGAGCCACAGAAATTCATTTTCCTTCGGCGCCTTGTACCGTTCGTAGACCGCCGCGTTCGCGCGGGCAAGATGCTCGGAGGCGTTCTGGTCCTGGAGGAATCCGATGCCCGGGCCGCCGAGCAGGCCCGCGGACAGCATTCCCACGCCGCCGGCGGCACCGATCGTGATCGCACCTCCCTTGGGGAACTGCTCGCTCACCACCGCGAGCATCGTGGGCCACAGGAACGTCTTGCCGATGCCGTAGACGGTGGCCGCGACCACGCACATCACCGCCCCCTGTGCGTTGCCGAGGAGCGTGAGGCCGGCCGCACCGAACAGCGCCGACACCGCCAGGAGCCCGAGCGGAGAGATCTTTTCGACGATCGGCCCCGCGAAGAACCTGAGCACGAACATCAGCCCCGACGTGTAGACGAACAGGAGCAGGCCATTGGCCGGGTTCGCCATGATCGTGCCGGTGATCTTGGAGATCCAGGAGTCCGTGCCGAGTTCCACGTAGCCCACGAGCGCATGGATGACGAGCAGGAACGCGAGGAGGACGTGGCCGAAGCGGAAGCCTGTCGCCGCGCCGAAGGCCGCGAGGAGCCCCGCAGCGATCCCGATGGCGACGACGGGCGCCAGCCCGAGATCACTCTTGAAGAACAGGGCGAGCAGGCCGCAGATGACCGCTGCTCCGACGAGGCCGAGCTCTCCGAGCATGTCTCGGAAGGACACTCCCGAGCTGCTCGCCTCGCTCCTGGGGAACCGTTGGCCGAGCATCATCAGGCCGTAGAGCACGACCGGAACGAGAAACAGGGAGATCTGGATCTGCCACGCGACCGGTTTCGCGTCGATGTTTCCAGCCATGAAGTAGCTCGCGAGCCCGCCGAGGATCAGGCCGCCCGGCCAGCCGGCGTGGAGGATGTTGAGGTAGTGCGTCTTGTTCCTCGGAAACAGTGTCGCGACGAGGGGATTCACGACCGCCTCGGCGATGCCGTTGCCGATCGCGAACAGGAACATCCCCCAGAACAGGCACTGGAATGCGAGCGGCTTCCCACCGGCGGCGAACGCGGCCCCGGTGGCCAGCGTGAGCGCCGCCGACACGAGGTGCATCACGAACGCCCCGCCCATGAGCGGACCGAACCCGATCCGGTCGGCGATCAGGCTGGAGAGCAGGATGATGATGCCGAAGCCGGTCAGGCCGCCACCGGTGATCGCGCCGAGTTCCGTCTGCGTGAAGCCGTACTGCTCGGCCCACTGTCCGAGAATTCCAGCCCGGATCGAGAACCCCACGCCAGCGGCGAGGATCGCCATGAATCCGGCCCAGAGCAGCCGCTGGCCATTCGGGGCGGCGGTGGCGGCGTGATCGTTCGCGTGCATGCGGGGCCTCCCCGGGGTGGCGGTCGACGAGGCCGAAACTATAGCAAGCGGCGGAGGTGGCGGGAACGGCGCAAGACCGGCTGGCGGGGCGGCCCCGGGGACGCTTGACCCGCGCCGGGGGTGAATCCTACTGTCCCGCCTCCCTGCGCCCGCACCCCTCCGGCCATCCCGTGAACTCGCTCGCCGACACGCTCTGGACCCTCGTGCGCTGGGCCGTGCCCGTGACGGTCGCCGGCGTGGTCGCCGCCGGCGCGATCGGCACCAGCCGCATCGGCGAGGAGGTGCGTGGTCGCGTGGAGGCCCGTCTTGCCGCCGCGTTCCCCACGCTGGCGGTGCAGGTGCAGGGCGCGAGCCTCGTCGAAGGGGAGGGGATCGTCGTGCGCGGAGTGTCGCTCGTCGATCCCAAGATGCCGCAGCAGTGGCGACAGATTCTCTGGGTCGACGAGATCCGGCTGGCATGTTCCACCAGCCTCGCGGAGCTCGCGACCGGTCCGCCCCGGATCACGGCCGTACGCCTGCGCAGGCCCGTCGTGCACGCGGTGCGGCAGGCGGAGGGCGCCTGGAACCTCCAGAAGCTGATCCCCGGGAACGCGGCCGGCGGCCTCGTGCCGGTGTCGGTCGAGGAAGCGACCCTTCTGGTGGACGACCCGACGAGGCAGTTCCGCACGACCTTGCGGCAGGTGAGCCTCGACATCCAGCCCGATGCTGCCACACCGGGCGCAGCGGTCGTGCGCGGCAGCGCCGCCGGGGACCGTTTCGAGCGGCTCGCCATCCTCGGGCGGGTGATTCCGGCGGAGGGACGGTTCGACGTGCAGGGCCAGGTCGAGGCGCTCGACGTGTCCCAGCGACTGCTGGCGATCCTCGCCGCCGCCGACGATCGGCTCGCCGCGACCGAGGCGCAGGACTGGCTCGCGGGCCTGCGGGGCCGCGGCCACGTGCAGTGGCACGCCTCCGGCTCGGTGCAGGCACCCGCCGACATCGCCTTCACGGCGGCGGGAAGCCTCGAGTCCGGGAGGTTCGAGCACCGGGCGCTGCCCTTCGCACTCAGCGATCTCGCGGCTGTGTTCCGGGCCGATCGGAGCGGGCTCGTGGTGGAGCGGTGCGAGGCCCACTCCGGATCGACGCTGCTGCGGGGAACCGGTCGTCTCGCGGGCTGGCGTCAGGACGCGGACTTCGACGTCACACTGGAAGCCGAGCGGCTCACCGTGGGACGCCAGTGGGAGGCCCACCTGCCGGAGCAGTTCGCGGCCCAGTGGCGGAAGCTTCTCCCGGCCGGGGAGGTCGACGTGGTGGCGAAGGTGCGACGTCGCGGTGGGCACATCGACCCGAACTTCTCGATTCGTTGCCGCAACGCATCGCTCACCTACTATCGCTTCCCATACCGCCTCGACCGCACCGTGGGCACCGTCGTGCTGGAGGCGGGGCAGCTCGCCATCCATCTCACCGGTCAGGCCGGCGGACATCCCGTTCAGGTGCAGGGCGCAGTCCGGACGGACGCCGACGGGATGCCGGGATTCGTCGAGGTGCGCGGGGACGCCATGCGGATCGACGACGGCCTGCTCGCGGCCATGCCGGCCCGGAGCGCGGGCATCGTGAGGGCGCTCCACGGGCAGGGGACGTTCGATTTCGCCTTCCGCCACGAACGCGGCCCGCAGCTGCCCGGTGGCCATGCCAACAGCCTCGGCATTCGTCTCGTCCAGTGCGGCATGTCTTACGCCGGGTTCCCGTATCCCATATCCAACGTCTCGGGGAGCATCCGCATGGAACGCGGCCACTGGACGATCAAGGACGTGGTCGGCACGAACGACACAGGCACAGTGCGTTGCAACGGTTCGCTCGTGCCCGAGGGCGCCGACGACGGCGAACTCACCCTCCACCTCGCGGGCAAGGGCGTGGTGCTCGACCGGGAACTGCGAGACGCCCTGCCGAGGACGATGCTGCGCATCTGGGACGACATCGACCCGCGGGGCAGCGCCGAGTTCACCGCCACCGTGCGCCACCGCGTGAAGGCCCGGACGATCGACGTCGAGCTCGAGGCGCGGCCCCAGGGCGACACCGTGTCGATCGAACCGTCCTGGTTCCCGTACCGCCTCGAGCAGCTGCGTGGCCGGCTGACATGGCACGATGGCATCCTGCGGTTCGAGGGCGTGCGCGGAGTCCATGCGAGGACGACCGTGGCGACCGACGGGATCTGCCGGTTTGGCTCCGACGGCAGCTGGCACGTGCAGTTCGAGCGACTGACGGCCGACCGCTTCCGGGCAGATCACGACGTGCTGCAGGCGCTGCCCCCCGGGCTGCAGAAGGCGATCGCCGCAGTTCGGCCGCGCGGCCTGCTGTCGCTCTCGGGAAGTATCGACATCTACGCCGCCCAGCCCGCCCCGGATTCCGGCCAGCCTCGCGACGCCGGCGGCCCCACGGCGGCCGCAGCCTGGGATCTCGACCTCGACATGGAGCAGGGGATGCTCGACGTGGGAGTCGCCCTCGAGCACGTGCACGGCGGCGTCCACCTCGAGGGGCGGACGGATGGGCGGACGTGGCGGTCGGAGGGGGAGATCGCGATCGACAGCGCGATCTGGCGTGGCGTGCAGATCACCGACGTCAGGGGGCCGCTCACCATGGACGAGGAGGGCGTGCGGCTCGGCATCCCGGCAGGTCCGCGAGACGGCCGCGCACGGCGGCTCTCCGCACGGGTGGCCGGCGGAACCGTGTTCATCGACGGAACCATGACCGGGGGAGAGACCGGCACGTTCGCCGTGGCCGCCACGCTGGGCGATGCGGAGCTCGAACGGCTGGCAGCGGACACGCTCGCGTCGGCACCGGGCACGGCCTCCGCACAGCGGTACCAGGGAAAGGTGTTCGGCGCGATCGAGGTGAGCGGTTCTCGGGTCGGCACGCATTCGCTCGCAGGCCGCGGGCAGGTGAGACTCCGCGACGCCGAGATCTACGAGCTTCCGGTGATGGTGGCGCTCCTCAAGGTGCTGCGGGTGAAGGCTCCGGATCGCAGGGCCTTCAGCTCCAGTCTCGTGGACTTCAGGATCGAGGGCCCGCATGCCTACCTCGACAACATCGAGCTGTCCGGCGACGCCATCAGCCT
Source organism: Planctomycetia bacterium (assembly GCA_009926295.1). GTDB lineage: Bacteria > Planctomycetota > Planctomycetia > Pirellulales > UBA1268 > RGVT01. The sequence continues at coordinate 5,691 of RFPF01000078.1, read as the reverse complement.
CGTCGGCAACGGCGAGGTCGACATGGAAGGACACGTGCAGATGACGTTCCGTTCCATCATGGGAGACTCCGAGACGCAGCTGCCGGTGATGAAGCGGGTGCTGGGCGGCGCCAGCGGGCAGTTCATGCTCGTGCACGTCGACGGCACGCTCGCCCAGCCCGATATCTCAACCGAGGCCTTTCCGACGCTGTCGGCGGCGATCCAGCAGCTGCAGTCGCAGCGTCGCGGGCCCGACGGCCTCCGCGCCGCGGCCGCCTCCCGACGCGATGCGAGGGACGGTCGACGGTGACGCTTCGAGTGTCCACGAGGCAGCACCGTCCGCTACAGTGACCCGCGGAGGCCACCGATGACCGATCCCTCACCGACCCGTTTCGTGAAGATGCATGGCGCGGGCAACGACTACGTCTACATCGACTGCTTCCGGGAGCGGCCGCCGGCCGACCCGGCGGCCCTGGCGCCGGCGATCGCCGACCGGCATCGTGGAGTCGGCGGGGACGGCCTCATCCTCGTCCTGCCTTCGACCGTGGCCGCGGCGCGGATGCGGATGTTCAATGCCGACGGGAGCGAGGGGGAGATGTGCGGCAACGGCATCCGGTGCGTGGCCCATCTGGTCGTGGCCCGCGGGCACGCGCCGCCGGGGGGCGTGGCGATCGAGACCGGCCGCGGGGTCCTGACCGTCGACGTGCAGCCGACGGGCCCGGGGCGGTCCCGGGTGCGGGTCGACATGGGCGAACCGCTCCTCGACGCCGTGCGGATTCCCGTGACCGGGGCCGGATCGGGACGCGTCGTCGACGCCCCGAGCGCCGCGTTGGGTTCGGAGGAGGCGTGGTGGTCTGCGGCGCGGCTCGATCCCCGGATGACCTGCGTCTCCATGGGCAACCCGCACGTCGTGTTCTACTGCGGCGACGTGGCGGCGGTGCCTCTGGAGACGGTCGGTCCGCGGATCGAAAGGCATCCGTCGTTCCCCAAGCGGGTCAACGTGCACTTCGTCCAGGTGCGCACGCCGGAGCGGGTCGCGATGCGCACGTGGGAGCGGGGCAGCGGGATCACGCAGGCCTGCGGCACCGGCGCCTCGGCGGTGTGCGTGGCGGGAGTCATGACCGGAAGGACGGCGCGGCGGATCGTGGCCGAGGTGCCGGGCGGCGAACTCGAACTGGAATGGGCGGAATCGGGCCGCGTGTTCATGACCGGACCGGCCGAGGAGGTCTTCGAAGGGACGTGGTGCGGCGGCTGATGCCGCCCGCGTCGCAGGGACGGGACGCATGAAACTTTCTTCTCACCTCGCCATCGGCACGATGGCGCTCGCCGCGACGGCCGCCATGCGCCAGTGGATGGGCACGCTCGACTACCGGGTGGTGTTCGGCGATCCGACGGTCGATCCGGTGCATCCCGACTACCGCGGCGCGAAGATCTACGTGTTCTGGCACGAGAACATCCTGCTGCCGCTGTGCCTGCGCGGCCACTCGAACATCTCGATGCTGCTCTCCCGCCATGGCGACGCCGACATCCTCGACCGCGTCGCGAGGATGATGGGTTTCGGGGTCGTGCGTGGGAGCACCTTCAACGGCGGTTCCGTCGTGCTCCGCCAGCTCGCGGACCGAGCCCGGGAGGGGAATCTCACGATCACCCCCGACGGCCCGCGCGGCCCGCGGCGGAGGCTCGCGCCCGGCTGTGTGTTCCTGGCCAGCACGCTCCACATCCCGATCGTCGCGATGGGGCTCGGATACGACCGTCCCTATCGCTTCGGCACGTGGGACCGCTTCGCACTGCCGCGGCCGTTCACGCGGGCCAGGGGTGTCGTGAGCCGGGCGATCGCCGTGCCTCCCGATCTCGATCGGGAGGGCATCGAGGTGCACCGGGCCGGAATCGAGAGGCTGCTCACGCACCTCTCTGACGAGGCCGAGGCCTGGGCGACGTCGGGAGAGAGCCGACCCGAGGCCCGGATCGTGCGCCGGGAGGCGTCACGGGTGTCCCGTCGGACGGCGCGGCTGAAGGGTCCGCCGGGCGTGCCGTTGACCGAGGAATTGACCCGCCTGGGGATTTCCTGCGCCGGCGACCGCGAGCGGCCGGCGGCGTGAGGCGGATCACGGCTGCGGGCCGACGAGCGCCTTCTCGAGCGGCACCTCGAGCGACTGCAGGGAAACCTGCGCGCGGCGCTGTTCACCCCCCGGCAGGATGTACTGCAGCGTCACCGGGCGTCCGACCGGGCCCGAAGTGACGATCCGCGTCAGTTCGCTCGGTGACCGCACGGGCTGGTTGTCGAGGGCGACGATCACGCTGCCCGGCGGAACCCCGGCCTTGGAGGCGGGCAGGTCCTGGACGACGCCGATGACCAGCGCCCCCGCCGGCTCGGCGAGGCGAAACCGCTCCTGGGCCGATGGATCGACCGGCAGCGTGCGCACGCCGAGCGCCGTCCGGCCTCTTCCGGACGCCGGTGCCGGGGGATCGAACTCCGCGGGGGATGGCATGCCCGCCGGAGCGGGGGTTGGCGTGGCGGGTACGGCCGCGGTCGGTGGGGCCGAGGTGTCCGCCGCTTGCCAGCCGCGTGTCGGCTGCGGGGCGGGTTCACGGACCGGCGCTTTCGTCGGTCGGGACCGGGCGACGATGGAGAGTTCGTCGATCTGAGTGCCCCGGCCGATCGCGACCTTCACGGTGTTTCCCGGCGCGATCGCCGCGAGCGCGGCCGCGAGTTGGTCCGCCGACCTCAGCGGCACGCCGTCGATCGCCAGCAGATGATCGTCGACCCTGATGCCTGCACGGTGCGCCGGCCCCGCGGTCGCGACATCGACGACGACGAGCCGTCCGGTCACGACCTTGTCGTCGGCCGTGAGGCCTATCCAGCCGTTGCCTGCGGCAGGCTGTTCACCGGCATCGGGGTGTGATTCGACGGTGGGCTGCGGAGCGACCCGTGCCGGTGGAAACGGCTGAGAGGGAAGCTGGAGTGGTTCACCGATCGAGATGTCGCCCGGCTGAAACGGAGGCGGTGCAACGTCCTCGCCGTGCAGCAGCCGCCCACGGAGCGAAGATTCCCCGTGGCAGACCGCCGCCAGCAGGAGCACGAACCAGCCGAGACGACGAACAGCCATGCGCATCCCACGTCGTGCGATGCGACGGCGGCGTGCGGACCTCCCGTGGCGGCCGTGCATCGGAGTGGGCGGCAGTATAGCGGGCGGCCGAAATCGACTCCCGCCCGCGCCGTGCTGTCATGGTTTGACAGCGGTGACAGCACTCTTATACTCGCGCCGTTCCGGCTCCGGAACCAGCCACGGATGGACGCGGGAGATCTCACGGAGATGAGCAAACGCCGGGTGCAGCACGGTGCCGCGGCGGAGCCGACGGCGGCGAGGCCCGACGGTGCCAGGCCTTCTCACGGCGTTTCAGCCGCCTTCTGGACGGCCCTGCAGGAGCGGATCGGGACGGAGCGTCACGCCGTCTGGTTCGGCGACAGCCCGCGGGCCGTGATCGCAGCCGAGCCCTCCGGCTCGGTGACGCTGACGCTCGACGTCGGCGACGGAAGAGCGCACGACTGGTTGCGGAAGATGTTCAAGGCCGACATCGAGGCGGCCGTGCGGCAGGTCGTCGGAGCGGAGCGGGCGGTGGAGATCGTCTGGCAGGCCGCCGCCGAGGGGCCGACCGCCGAGGCCGTCGCTCCTCCCCGCGTGGCCGCCACCTCGGCAGCGCCGCTTCCCGCACCCCGGCAGGCCGCCCTGCCTCGGCCTCGTGGTCGCACGGACGCATCGGGCGAGGCCGCCGGCCCTCAGGCCCGACCCGCCGCCCGCCAGTCCCCACGGCTCGAGACGTTCGTCGTGGGGCCCGGCAACCGCATGGCCCATGCGGCCGTCGAACTCGTCGGGACCCGACCCGGCGAGATGTCGCCGCTGATCCTCCACGGACCCAGCGGGACCGGAAAGACGCACCTCCTCGAGGGCATCTGCGACCGCTTTCGCGAGGTCCATCCGCGGGCCTCGGCCGTCTACCTTTCGGCCGAGCAGTTCACGACCACGTTCCTCCAGTCGCTCCATGGCACCGGCCTGCCGGGCTTTCGCCGCACGTGCCGCTCGGCCGACCTCCTGGCGATCGACGACCTCCAGTTTTTCGTGGGGAAGCGGGCGACGATCGTGGAGCTCCAGCAGACGATCGACGCCCTCCAGCGGCAGGGTCGGCAGCTCGTCTTGTCCTGCGACCGCGAGCCGGAGACGCTCGTGGATCTCGGCCCGGACCTGCTCGTGCGACTGCGTGGCGGCATGACGGCCAGGCTCCTGCCGCCCGACGAGGAGGTCCGCCGTGGCATCGTGGAGTCGATCGGGTCGCGCCGCGGCCTCGTGATTCCCTCCGACGTCGTGCGGTACATCGCCGCCCGGATGACCCGCCACTCGCGCGAACTCGCCGGCGCGATCAACCGCCTCGAGGCCACGAGTCACATGCTCGGCCTTCCGATCTCGCTCGCGATGGCGGAGGAGGCGCTGGCCGACCTCGTGCGGGCCAGCGGCCGCAGCGTACGGCTGGCCGACATCGAGCGGGCCGTCTGCACGGCCTTCGGCATCGAATCGGGAACGCTCAAGACGGCCCAGCGCGGCAAGAAGGTCAATCATCCTCGGATGCTCGCGATGTTCCTCGCCCGCAAGCACACGCCCGCCCCGCTCACCGAGATCGGCAGCTACTTCGGACGCCGCAGCCACTCGACGGTGCTCTCCGCACAGAAGGCCGTGGACGAGTGGGTATCGAGCCAGGCCCGGATCACGCTCGCGGACTCGACGTGGGACGTCGCCGAGGCGATCCGCCGCGTCGAAGAGATGCTCCGCGCGGGCTAGCGGGCTCCGATCTGCGTGGGCTTGAGTGCGCCCAATCCGGCTCGGGGCTGGGCAGTCACGTGCCGACGCATCGGCACTGGGGCAGCGACAGGCTGAAGCCTGTCCTACTTCAGACGCTCTTCGAGGCTCGCCTTGTAGCGGACGCTCGATTCGGGACCGCTGAAGCCGACGACGCGGCGGTCGACGCCCGTCGAGCGGCTCAGCAGCCGGCCACGTTCCACGTCGAACTCGATCTCCCCGTCCCAGATCCGCTCGAGCAGCCTGGCCTCGAGCCGAGGATCGTCGAGCGGCGTCAACACGGTGGTGTCGACCGCGATCGTTGCCACGCCTTCTCGGAGCCTCTCCACGCGGTAACGGAGCCGCGTCTTCACGGCCCGGCGCGGTCCGCCCGGCACCTCCACCACCACCTCCTGCGGCACCGTCCACTCGGTGCCCACGGCCGCAGGTTCGTCGGGCAGGGGCACGACCATCAGATCACCGGTGTTCGAGGGCGTCGTCGGCTTGAGGTCGCGCCGCTCGAGCACGCGGCCCGTGGCGTCGACGACGACGCGGGAGAGGGGCACGCCGATGCTGCCCTTCACCGCCTCGTATTCGGGCGGCACGGGGCCGCCGTCACGGCTGCTCCAGCGCGACTCCCCCTTGTCGCTCGTCCTGGAGGTCATCGTGACGTCGCCGACCGAATGCTCGATGGTCGCGTGCCCCGCCGCGTCGACGGACACCACCGTCCAGATCTTCGTCGAATCGGTCGCCGTCTCCACCGCCTGGCGCGTCGCGCCGATCGTGGTCTCGGTGACCGCGCGATGGGCCACGTCCATCGCGATCCGCTCTCCGGGCTCGAAGCGATAGCGGAGCGACACGCCGTCGGCCGCCATGGCGGCCG